>JAJRDF010000073.1 GCA_028678555.1 Methanomicrobiales archaeon | reverse complement strand
TGAGCATGGCAAAGAACGGGCTGAAAAGGATGGGCAGCGCCTGGCCCTGGACGATACGGGAGTGCAGTACCGTGACTGGTACCATCACCCACTCCGCGGCCGAGAACTCCTCCAGGTACCCGATGGCAAGCACATAGGGAACCTCCCCGCCCGTCCCCACCACCGCCACCCGGTACTCGCCATCCACCGTGACCACGGAGTCCAGCTCTGCCACGGGGTACGCCGCGCCAGGGGCAAAGGGCTCATACGAGGGCATGGGAGGACGGACTCCCCGGATGACCACCGCCGAGGACCCGGCAGGGATCTCCACGCCTTCCGGCGGGATCCCCTGGTGAGGGAGACCCGGACCCGTGATCACGAGCACGGGGACCGGACCGGCGGGATCCGCCACCTGTAGGGAGACCACCAGCCGGTCTCCCCCGTGCATGGTGAACCGGAACAGGTCCGGCTCCCCCACGCCATGGAGCATGCCATAGAATGCCCAGGACTTCAGCGGGTCCATCACCGTGACAGCAGGGGAGTCTTCGCCGGGGACCACCGGGGCGTGGGCTCCTACCGGCGTCGCAATGAAGAAGAGAAGGAGGGCGGCCAGGAGAAGGGTGGCAGGGGCCCGGGAGGAAAGGGACAGGATGCCGCTACCCGGTGACATGGTTCCGCCCCTACAGGTTCTGGAGCGCGACGATGTCGGTGACGCCCGTCAGTTTCCAGACGATGGAACGCTCCTCGCTGGCAATTGCCTCGATGGGTTCGGTGGGCATGTGGCCGAGGGCAGCCATGATGTTCTTCGAGAGGTGTTTCTTCCTGATCATCTCCACGAACTTCTTCCGGATGATCTTCTTCTCGATGGCATCCTCCACCTCCTCCAGGTGACCCTGGAGGGTCACGAAGGTATAGCTGGAGAGGTCTCCGGAGTACTTCTCCACCTCCACCGAGACATGGGGGTTCTGGCGGAAGAACCGGATCTTCTTCCCGTACCGGGTCGAGAGGAAGTACATGAAGTTACCGTCAAAGACGTAGAGGAACGGGGCGATGTAGGGGTATTTATCGCCGATGAACGCGATCCTGCTCACGTACCCTTCCGAGATGAGGGTATCATAGTCCTCCTTCTCCATCCTGGGGATCTTCACAATCTCCATGCAGTCCACCGGACGAAGGTATCCGGACCGGTTGATAAGCCTTTCTTAATCACCCTGCGGGCACGGGATGGAGGAACGTATCACGGGGTCCGGGTCCTTTAACGGGTTGGGGATGCCTGCTGACCGGATCCCTTCCCTCCCCGGATGCTGATCCCGCCGAAGGGGGTCCTCTCCAGGAAACCATCCTGTTCCATCTCTGCGAGGATCCGATCCAGGCGGCCGGCTGTGCATCCTGCCGCCTCTGCCACCCCCCGGGGGTCCATGGTCTCCTCCCTGAGGAGTGCCCGGAGGATGCGGCCCCGGATCTGGCGGTCAGACCCATGGAACGGGGGCTGGGGACGGTAGGCCGGTGACCTCCGGTTGGGATTCTCCGGAAGGCGCCTGAGCTCTGCACCCAGGTCCATCAGCGCCCAGTACCATTCCCGGGGCCGCTCCCTGTCCACCGTGGCAGCGACCAGCGGCAGGATCTTTCGGTCCGGGACCGGCTGCCTGCCCGGAAAGAAATGGTGGAGGAAGACGCGGCGGATGTTCGTCTCCAGGAGTACCACCGGACGGTTGAAGGCAAAGGCCAGTACCCCGCCGGCGGTGGAAGGCCCCACGCCCGGGAGGGCGAGAAGGGCATCCCGGTCATCCGGGACCACGCCCCCGCGCTCTCTTACCAGGATGGACGCCGCCCGGTGCAGGGAGACGGCCCGCCGGTTATAACCCAGGCCCTGCCATGCGGCGAGCACCTCCCGGAGCGGCGCGGCGGCAAGCGTGGCGGCATCGGGAAACCGGGCAAGGAAGGCAGGAAACTTCTCTGCGACACGGCTTACCTGCGTCTGCTGGAGCATGTACTCCGAGACCAGGATGGCGAAGGGATCCCGTGTCTCCCGCCAGGGGAACATCCTGCCGCGGGAGCGGAAATGCTTCCAGACCAGGCGACGGAACTTCCGGATGTCGGAGGCATCCGGTAAGGGTCCTCCCTCCGCATGGTTCCCCATGGCGTTTCTCCCCCGTCGCCTCCTTTTCACCTGCACCCGGCCACCGTACCCGGAAGGTGGTGCTGCCGCCATGGATAAGACCGTATGATATCCGGCTCCCATACCCCATCCACCACCACCACCGCAGGATGCCCCCTGGTATCCCGCACCGGTGCAGGCCGGAAAAGTATTTCCGTTTTCGCCGGCCCGGTACAGTGAGACAGAGCCGGAAGGGGTGACATGTCGTGCAGTTCGTGGTGACGGGCGGTGCAGGGTTCATCGGTTCCCACCTGGCCGGGGAACTCCTGCACCTGGGCAGGGTCACCGTGGTGGACGACTGCTCCACAGGATCACCCGGCAACCTGGGCCACCTCCCCCCGGAGGACCTGCAGGTGCTCCAGGGCAGCGTCACCGATCTGCCGTTCCTCCGCAGGGCGTGTGAAGGGGCAGATGCGGTCTTTCACCTGGCCGCCATCGCCTCGGTCCAGAAATCCCTGGCAGACCCGGCCCGGGACCATGAGGTGAACGCCACCGGCACCCTGAACGTGCTGCTGGCAGCGAGGGACACGGGGGTGAAGAAGGTGATCTTCGCGTCATCTGCCGCCGTGTACGGGGATGCCGCAGTCCCTCCCGTGGACGAATCCCGGTGCCCTGCCCCCCTGACCCCCTATGCGGCCTCCAAGGTGGCCGGCGAACACCTCTGTGCGGTGTTCACCGCACGCTGTGGACTGGAGACGACGGTCCTCCGGTACTTCAATGTCTACGGCCCCCGCCAGGATCCCTGCGCCGAGTACGCGGCGGTGGTCCCGCGGTTCCTGGTCCGTGCCCTGGCAGGAAAGCCCCCGGTCATTTACGGTGACGGTACCCAGACCCGGGACTTCGTGTACGTGGGGGACGTGGTCAGGGCCACGATCCTCGCTCTCCAGCGGGACGCATCCGGTGTCTTCAACATCGGGAGCGGCGAGGCAACCCGGGTGAAGGACCTGGCCCGGCTGGCAGTTGCCGCCGCCGGATCCGGCGCCGAACCGGTCCACGAGCCCCGCCGGCCCGGTGATATCCTCCACTCTGTCGCATCCATTTCCCGTGCAGGAAATGTGCTCGGGTACCGGCCGCGGTGGACCCTCCCGCAGGGACTGGCAGAGACGGCAGCATGGTACCGCGCCCATCCCCCGTCCGGCGTGATCTAGGGGCTCCACCCCCTCCCGGATCCTCCTCTGTCTGCAGGTGTTTTCCCGACCGGCTGCCGCCCTCAGCGGGCACCGGGGATCATTACCGACGGAGGCGAGCGGTGCGTTTAATAAGAGCGTCCGCATACGCTTTAAGAACGGAAATGACCGCTCGGGATCGCAGGAAGGAATTCAACCGGCTCTACCGTTCCTCCGAGGAGACGGTGGAACTGGTGGACGTCCCGGCCATGAACTTCCTCTTCATCGAAGGGCCCGGGGAAGGGGATCCCTACCAGGACTTCCGCGATTCCATTGAAGCCCTCTATACCGTCACCTACGCCCTGAAGATCGTGATCGGGAAGAGCGTCATGGGGTTCGAGTACTCGGTCATGCCCCTCGAGTCGCTCCGCTGGACGGAGAACCCCGGTTCACCCCCGGGGGCCGGCGGGACCAAGCGCTGGCGGCTCATGATCGTGCAGCCGGAGTACGTGACCGAGGACCTCTTTTCGGAGGTGATCAAGAGGGTGCGGATGAAGATCAGCCCCCGGAAGATCTCCCAGATCCGGTTCGAACGGTTCAGCGAGGGTCTCTCGGCCCAGATCATGCACGTGGGCCCGTACTCGGAGGAGACCGACAGCCTGAACCGTCTCCACCAGGCCATCCGGGAGAAGGGATACCATATGCGGGGCAGGCACCACGAGATCTACCTCTCGGACCCGGGAAAGGTGCTGCCCTCCCCGCTCCACACCATCCTCAGGCAGCCCGTCGAATGATCCGGCGGTTCCCCCCCCCCGCCGCCTTCCATGCATCGTATTTATTCCTTCATCCTTCCGGATCTCTCCTGAGCATCCATGCCGGTTGTCATCATCAAGATGGGAGCAGGGAGAACTGTCGAGCAGAAGCGCAGGGTGGCCGATGAGATCACCCGGACGATCACCACCACCTTTGGGGTGGATCCTTCCTGGGTGACGATCTTCTTTGACGAACTGGACCGGGAATCCATCGCGAAATCAGGCCGGCTTCTCTGTGACGGCTGATCCGGCCGGAAGGCACCCCTGGCTCCCGTCAGACCAGCCCCGCCGCCAGGACAATATCTGAGAAAAGGAAGAAGAGTACCAGGCTCGTGACCAGGATCCGGGTCTGTTCTTCGGCATCATGCCGGTCCCGGATACCGGCCCTTCGGACCCGGATGCCCGCTGCCAGCGGGATCACGGAGATCGCTGCCAGCACCTTCAGCATATCAGCCGGCGGACCCGGCCAGAAAATGCCCAGAAACAGGCACAGGATGGTTGCGACCAGCGCCGCTGCGGCAATGGACCGCTGTGCGGCTTCCCGCCCCATCCGGACCACCGCGGTCCTCTTTCCCCCGGCACGGTCCCCTTCCATATCCGGGAGTTCCACGGCAAGGATGAAGAAATACCCGAGCGGGAGCAGGGGGAGGCAGACGAGGAAGATGGCAGGATCCAGCGTACCCTTCGCCATCAGGTACCCTGTGGCCGGCATCATGAACCCGAGGCCGAGGACCGTGGCAGCCTCTCCCAGGCCCCGGTACGCGAGGGACAGGGGCGGCGCCGAGTAGAACCACCCCAGGAGGTTCCCCGCGGCAACGAAGAGGAGAAACCACGGCTCCGGACGATAGAGGATCTGGAAGACGATGGCAAGGGCCAGGGACACACCAATGAGGCTGAGCGCAATCCGGCGTGCAGCAGGGGCCAGTTCCGGCCGTGCCACCAGGATACCGGTACCACCGGAGAAGGCGCCGACTGTCCCTTTCCGATCGGCATGCCGGTCGTAATACTCGTTGCTGTAGTGGACCGAGAGGTGCCCGCAGCCGAAGATCGCATACCCGAGGAGGAGCCGGGCCGGATCCCAGGGCGAACCCATCCGGAGGGCAAGGAGGTATCCCAGCAGGAAACAGAGTGCACCGGCAGCCAGGAACCGGAAACGGCCCATCCGGATGAGGTCCCATGCACCTCCACCTGCGGGTCCTGCCGGCATCGCCCTGTGCTCCGGCCGGTGATGAGACGTCTTTCCATATGAGCGTTCTGTGCATTTCTCACCCGGTGAAAGGACTTATCTGCCCACCCGCCGCAGGGTTCTTCCAGGGGAGACCTGCGGATCCGGGGATCAGGAGGCTTTCCGGGGCGGAACGGCAAATGGAGAAAGGTACGGTCTCGGTCATCACGGGGGACATCTTTGCACAGCATGACCTGCCCCATCACCCGGAGTGCCAGCGCCGGCTCGTGGAGGCAATGGAAGGAGTACCCAGAAACATCCCCTGGCTCCCCCCGGTCCGGGCACCCCTGGAAGAGGTGGCCCGGATCCACAGCCCGGCTTACCTGGGCCGGCTCCGGGACCGGTGCGCAGAGACCCGGACCGTCTCCTACCTGGATCCCGACACCTACATCACCCCCGCTTCCTTCGGGGTGGCGCTCGATGCCGCGGGGTCGGCCATCGCCGCGGTGGACCGGGCCCTCGCCGGGGAGCACTGCCTGGCCATGGTCCGGCCCCCGGGCCACCACGCGGAACGGGACCTGGCCATGGGGTTCTGTCTCTTGAACAATGCCGCCATCGCGGCCCGGCACGCGGTGGAGCGCGGGAGCAGGATAGCCATCGTGGACTGGGATGTCCACCACGGGAACGGGACCCAGCATGCCTTCTCGGCAACGGACCGGGTGCTGTACTGCTCGGTCCACCAGGTTCACCACTACCCGGGGACCGGGTACCCGTCGGAACGGGGTGAGGGGGCTGGCACGGGCTTCACCCTCAACGCCCCGCTGGAGGAGGGAGCCGGCATCGCGGACTATGCCTGGATCTTCCGTGAGGTGTTCTGCCCGGCCATCGCCTCCTTCCGGCCTGACGCGGTCATCGTCTCGGCAGGCCAGGACTGCCTGCATGACGACCCGCTGGGGGGGATGGATCTCCTGCCCCGGGACGTCGGCACCCTGACCGCGATGCTCATGGCGGCCGGGGAGGTCCCCCTGGCGCTGGTCCTGGAAGGCGGCTACGGCCCGTCCCACGGCGAAGCGATCCGGTGGATCTTCCGGGCGCTGGAAGACAGTCCGGTCCCGGGGCCGGAGGGGACCCCAAGGGAATCCACCCGGGAATTGGTGGAGATACTTTCTGCCGGGATCCGGAGATGAGGTCAGGAGTTGAGGAATTCTCTGATTACGGGGTATACCTTTTTCCCGTCCCGGGTGGGATCCTGTTCGTTCAGAGGATACCACACCATGGCGACGACACCACCGCAATCTCCGGCACCGGGGGACCCGGCGCCGGACTTCTGCCTCCCGGACCAGGACGGAACGCAGGTCTGCCTGAAGGATCTCCGGGGCCGCTGGGTAATCCTGTATTTTTATCCCCGTGACAATACCCCGGGCTGTACCCTGGAAGCGATGGAGTTCACGGCTGCGATAAAGGAGTTCGAGGCCCTGGGCGCCACGGTGCTGGGAATGAGCCCGGATACGCCCGAGAGCCACAGGAAATTCATGGCAGACCGCGGTCTCCTGCACACCCTGCTCTCGGACCGCGGGCACGGGGTGCTGGCAGGCTACGGTGTCTGGAACGAGAAATCCCTGCTGGCAGGGACATTCCTCGGGGTGGAACGGGCCACGTTCCTGATCCGGCCGGACGGGACCATCGGGGCTGTCTGGCGGAAGGTGAAGCCCCGGGGCCATGCCGCAGCGGTGAAAGCCGAGCTGGAACGGCTGCGGTGACGAACAGGGCGGCAGGACCCGCAGGCTCCTCCTCCCAGGCGAATGGAGAGAAAAAGACAAGGTTTTTCTCTGCACGGCCCGGACTGTGCAGCGATGGACATGAGTGAACGAATGGTTATCGAACGGAAACGATCGAGGTTTCTCCTCCACGGCATCGTGATACTTCTCTGCATCTTGGGCACACTGGCCTGCGGCTGCACGCAGACCACGCCGGGCACTGCCACGCCGACCCCGACCGCCACGCCTGCGGCCACCCCTCCCGGGATGGCGAACCCTGCCGCCGTTGCCTGCAAGGAAGCCAACCTGACGTACGAGATCCGGACGAACACGACTGATGGCAGCCAGTACGGCGTCTGCATATTGAAGGACGGCACCGCCGGGATGGCCAACCCCGCTGCGGTCTACTGCGAGGAGGACAACCTGACGTACGAGATCCGGACGAACCCCGATGGATCCCAGAGCGGCGTCTGCATCCTGTCAGACGGCACCGAATGCGACGGCTGGGCGTATTACCGTGGCGACTGCCCGGCGATGCCGGGAGCCGGTATCGCCAACCCCTCGGCGGTCTACTGCGAGGAGCAGGGCCTGAAGTACGAGATCCGGAAGAACGCGGACGGCAGCGAGTACGGAGTCTGCATCATGGCAGATGGTACCGTCTGCGATGGGTGGGCGTACTACCGGAACGAGTGCCCGTAGAAACGCGAAAAAAACCCACCTCTTTTTTTCCCCGTCATTCCCTGTCATCTCCCCGGCCTTTCCTTCAGTCTGGTGAGAGAGAGGGAAACCCCCGGGATTCCTGGATGGGCACCACATCCTGCACGGCGGGTCACCCGCGCTCTCCCGGATGGATCCCGGGCCGGGAAAAGGTGACGTCTTTTCAAATTCTGCCTTCGCACACAAGGATATTATCTGTAAGAAACGATCCGTAGTGTATGGCCCAGCTGGATAAGAACCATGGAACCCGGAGGACAGGGAAGCATGTCCTCCCCGGTATCGCCATCCTGCTCTGTGTACTCGGCGTCCTGGCCTGCGGGTGTACCCAGACCGCACCGACCGGATCCACCCCTGCACCCACGGCCCCGCCGGCAGTGACCACCCTCGCACAGCTGGCAAACCCTGCCGCCGATCACTGCCACAATATGCACGGTTCCTACAATATCCGGACGAATCCTGACGGGAGCCAGTACGGTGTCTGCATTCTTCCGGATGGCCAGGTCTGCGACGCGGTGAAGTACATGCAGCAGTGCGTGTGCACAGCCCCGCCCACCCCGACCTGATCGGGATGAGAGGACTGGCCGCAGGGACAGACATCAAACGTATCTGACCAACGAGACCGGCAGAACACGGACGGCAGAGCGAGGGCGCCTGCCTTACGGCGGTGGTTACCTGGCAGGCACGCGGGATTCCCCCACGGTGAGATCCCCTCAGAAAGAAACGAGTACCCCCATACTCCATTTTTCGGATTCAGCCGGGGATCACCCCAGCCCCCACTGTGCCAGGGTGGTGTGTGAGGGATCCACGTCGTTCCAGTCCCACCCCAGCGCTTCGATGATCCGGGAGATGGGCTGCTGGATCGTCTTCTCGAGCATCGTCTCCCAGTCGATGACGAACTCCGGGGGTACCTGGTCCGGGTACTCGAAGCAGATAACGTCGGTCTGGGGGTACTTCGCCTTCACCCTCTTCACGTAGAGCCGTTTCGGCTTGGACCCCTTCTTGAAGTCGGTGCCCAGGCACTTGTTCGCGTAGATGGCACCCCTCCGGTGGGCATCGTTCACCTCGTACTGGTCAAGATCCTTCTGGATCCCGCCGGGGATGCCGACCTCCTCCAGGGAATACTTCCCGGCCCGGTAGTTCTTGATGATCCCGCCCAGGTACGCCTTCACCTCCGGGTAGCCGGATCCCCGCAGGATCATCTCGATGGTGGTCCGCTGCACCTCCTTCGTGATCTGGGGGTAGTCGCTGCGGCGCATCTCGAATCCCACGATATCGATCTCGTCCACGTCCTTCCCCTCCTTCCAGACCAGGTGGCCGGCATACCGCTTCTTCTTCCCTGCCTGGAAGAAGCGGCGGTAGATCTTCTCGAACCTGATGGAGAAGTAGTGGGTCGGGGCGTTCAGGGTCTCCATCGCAAACTCGCGGTAGGATGCGTTCAGCCGCTCCTCGATGGACCGGGCGATACCGACGGTCTTCTCCCTGTCGGCGGGGGGGAGCTCCACCATGCAGGAGTCCGTGTCGCCGTAGAGGACGTGGTACCCCATCCCCTCGATCACCTTCCGGGTGTGCTCGATGATCGCCCGCCCCACGGACGTGATGGCCGAGCCGATCTCCCGGTCGTAGAGCCGGAACCGGGCATAGCCGCTGACGCCGTAGTAGGTGTTCATGATCACCTTGATGACGTTCTGCTGCAGGTCGTAGAGGACGTACTCGGGGGAGCCGGAGGGGTGCCGGTTGCGCAGCGCCTTCCTCTCCTCCCGCTCCTCCAGGAGCTCGGAGAGGATCGAGCGGGTGAGCCCGTCGGGCTCCTTCCGGAACCGGATGCCGTTGGGGGCCCGGTACTCGCCGGCCGGATCCTTCGTCTCGGGGGAGGCGTTGATCGTCATCATGGCCATGGGGTACAGGGATTTCAGGTCCAGGACGACGACGTTCTCCTTGACACCGTGGGCCGGGTCAAAGACCGTGGCCCCCTCGAACTCCTCCGCCGTCGCGTAGCCTTTGGAGGGGAGGACGAACTTCCCGAAGGCCTTCCTCAGGATGTAGATGTCAATCACGCTGGAGGAGTTGAGGGTCCGGTCCAGGGGGCATCCCACGTACCGGGCGATCTCCCGGTAGAACCCGATGATGTGGCTCTTCCGGTTGATCCCCACGCAGAGGGCCACGTCCTGGAAGTTGTACTCCACCATCCGGGCCGGGTCCTCCTTCCAGAGGGCCGAGAGGGTCCCCGTGTACCTGACCTTGCACTCCCCCAGCTCGTCCTCGCCGATGGCGTCCAGCCGGTAGGACTCCTTCTGGGCCCCGTGCATCTTCCGGTAGGCCTCCAGGAGGTCGAAGAGGGCCCGTCCCCGGAGGGCGTTCCTCTCCGTCTCACCGGGGATCCGGGCCAGGGAGGCAGGGGAGAGGCCCAGCACCTCCATCCTCCGGGTCACGTACGGGACATCGAACTCCAGGAAGTTCCATCCCGAGAGGATATCCGGGTCCTTTGCTTTCAGGTACTCCGCGAGTGCTCTGAGCATCGAGGTCTCGTCAGGGCAGACCTGGACCCGGTGCCGCCCCGGCGTGAAACACCCGTTCTTCCGGCCCCGGCCCGTGTCAGGAGAGTTCATGTCCGGGAGCGGCACCCCGGGATCCACGAGGAGGGTCAGGTAGTCGTCGTCAAAGGAGTCATGGCAGGTGATGCAGAGGATCCGGTCCCGTTCCGGCGAGGGGAATCCCCGCTCGTCCTCGCACTCGATGTCCATCATGCAGACCCGGGCCGGTGACGGCACATCGGCGGGCCGCAGGTCCCGGTAATCGACCCGGAGGGAGGGTGACTCCACGCCGCCCGTGAGGCCGGTGTCGATCAGGAACCGGGTGGAAAAGGGGATGTCAGCCTCGTGGTGCCGGAACCGGTCCCGGATCTCCCTCACGTCGGTGGGGCGCCGGGTGTAGACCCGTCG
>JAJRDF010000188.1 GCA_028678555.1 Methanomicrobiales archaeon | reverse complement strand
GGGGAGGTCAGGAGGGTGCTGCGGTTTCCGCTGGCCGTTGCCCCCATCCAGGCAGCGGTCTTCCCGCTGGTGAACCGGGACGGCCTGGACCGCAGGGCAGAGGAGATCCATCAGGATCTGATCGGTGCCGGATTCCTGGCTGAGTACGATGACTCCGGCGCCATCGGCAGGCGCTACCGCCGCCAGGACGAGGTGGGAACACCCTTCGCCATCACCGTGGACTACACGACCATGGAAGACGGCACTGTCACCCTCCGGGACCGGGACTCCATGGCCCAGGTGCGGGTCCGGAGGGACACGCTGATCCCCGCCCTCCGGAGCCTGATGGCCGGCACCACCACGTTCGCCTCACTCTCTCCATGAAATACGTCACCCACCCGCTGATCAGTCCGGAGAGCCTGGAGGAACGGAAGTACCAGCTGACGGTCGCCCTCCAGGCCCTGGAGAGGAACACGATGGTGGTGCTCCCCACGGGCCTCGGGAAAACCGCGGTGGCCCTCCTCGTGGCCGCCTCCCGGCTGCACAACGAGGGCGGGCGGGTACTGGTCCTCGCCCCGACGAAACCTTTGGTCGAGCAGCACCTCAGGTTCTTCCAGCGGCTGCTGGTCCTCCCGGGTACCACGCAGGACCAGCCCCCGCCCTTTGTCATGTTCACCGGGGAGACCTCCCCGGAGGAGCGGGCAGAGGGATGGCGGTCCGCCCGGGTGGCCTTTGCCACACCCCAGGCGGTGAAGAACGACCTGATCGCCGGCCGGTACACCCTCGCGGACGTGACGCTCCTTGTGGTGGACGAGTGCCACCGTGCGGTGGGGAACTACGCGTACGTCTTCATTGCCGAGCGGTACCTGAAGGATGCAGCAAAGCCCCTGATCCTGGCCATGACCGCTTCGCCCGGCGGGGTACGGGAGAAGATCCAGGAGGTCTGCGAACACCTGGCCATCGGACACGTGGAGACCCGGGTGGAGACCGACGAGGATGTCCGGCCCTACGTGCACGAACGGGAGATCCAGTACGTGCCGGTACAGCTCCCGACCACCCTGGCCCAGGCAGTCAAAACCCTCCAGGAACAGCTGACGAGACGGCTCCGGTACCTGGCAGGCCTGGGATTTTCGGTTCCAAAGCCTGAAGCCCTCACCATCCGGTCCCTCAACCAGCTGAATGCCCAGATCCAGGACCGGATCCGGCACCGTGACCGGACCGCCTACCAGGCGGCATCGGTGTACGCCGAGATCATGAAGCTGCGCCACGCCATTGCCCTGGCCGAGTCGCAGGGCAGTGGCGCACTCCGGCGCTACCTGGAGAAACTGGCCACGGAAGGGGCCGGAACGGGTGCCTCGAAGGCGAGCCGGCGGCTGGCACAGGATCCCCACTTCCGGGCGCTGGCTGAGACCGCTTCCGGGTGGACCGAGGAACTCCACCCGAAGCTGGGTATCGTGGGATCCCTTGTCCGCGCCCAGCTGGGGGCATACCCGGAGAGCCGCATCATCATCTTTGCCACCTACCGGGACACCGTGCAGCTGATCGCCGACCACCTGAAGTCTCTGGGGATCCCTGCCGAGCGGTTCGTGGGCCAGGCGGCGAAGGACGCCGAGCGGGGGCTCTCCCAGAAGCAGCAGATCGATGCCCTCCGCCGGTTCCGGGAGGGGGAGTTCCGGGTGCTGATCGCCACGTCCGTGGGGGAGGAAGGACTGGACGTGCCTTCCACGGACATGGTGATCTTCTACGAGGCGGTGCCGTCAGAGATCCGGTCCATCCAGCGGAAGGGAAGGACCGGGCGCCATGGAGCCGGCAAGATCATCGTCCTCGTCACGAAGGGCACCTCCGACGAGGCGTACCGGTGGGTGAGCCAGGTGAAGGAGCGGGCCATGCTCGCGGGGATGAAGACCCTCGCAGCCCGGAACCTGCAGCCTGCTTCCGCACCGGGAGCGCCCCGGGGCCAGCTGGCCATCGACGCCTTTGTCCCTGCTGGGCCCGAGATTACGGTGGACGACCGTGAGACCTCCTCCCGGGTGGTGGAGGCCCTCTCCCGGGCAGGGGCACGGATCACGCTCCACCGCCTTGAGGAGGGTGACTATGCTGCCGGTGACCGGATCCTCGTGGAACGCAAGACCTCCCGGGACTTCATGGACACGCTGGTCGAGCGGGACCTCTTCGGGCAGCTGCGGGCGCTCGCTGCATCGGCACCGCGGCCGGTGCTGATCGTCGAGGGACCGGACCTCTACTCGGTGCGGGACGTGAATCCCAACGCCGTCCGGGGCGCCCTTTCCGCCATCGCCGTGGACCTGGGTATCTCCGTCTTCTTCACCCGGGACGAGGATGACACGGCAGAGATGATCCTGACCCTAGCCCGGCGGGAGGACGGGGAACCGGGCGACCGGAAGCTGCACCCCCACAAGACCTACCGCTCGGCACGGGAGCAGCAGGAGTACATCCTGGCATCCTTCCCCTCTGTGGGCCCGAGGAGCGCCCGGCTGCTCCTCTCCCATTTTGGCTCCCTCGCTGCCGTCCTCTCGGCGGACGAGGCGGCGCTGCGCGAGGTGAAGGGGATCGGGGAGAAGACAGCCCGGTCCATCGCCGGGATCCTGCGGGAGCCGTACCGGTGACGGAAGGGCGAACGCGCTACCGGTGACGGAAGGGCGGATGCACTACCGGTGACGGAAGGGCAACTGCACTACCGGTGACGGCAGAGTTTGCTCTGCGGGTCACGTAGACAGCCTTACTTCTGTTGACGATGGAGCGGGAGCTCTGCC
>JAJRDF010000072.1 GCA_028678555.1 Methanomicrobiales archaeon | reverse complement strand
GTGGTGCCCCGGATCTCTGCCTTCACCTTCTCCCCGGGTCCGAGCGTCATGCGGCGTCTCCCTCCCCGTTCCCGGCACCGTCACCCAATCCGTTACTCGGTGCGGTTCCCTTCTCCGGTTCCAGCCACGCCAGGGCCACCGTGATATCATCGCCGCTGCCGTTACTGGAGAAGGAGTCCAGCCAGCAGGGCAGCGACCCTGCCACGCGTTCGATCCCGAACTCCCGGATCCGGTCCTCAAGCGAACGGGCAAACGTCTGGAATTCCTCTTCTCCGGGACCGGCGAAGGAATCGGAGAGGCCGTCCGTCGCAAGGATCAGGATACCCCCGCCCCCCGCCGGAATCTCGGCGGTGTGCCAGCACTCCTGCACGTTCCGGGAGGAGAGGGAATGGGTGACGGACCCGAGGAGTGCCGGGTCCTTCTCCAGCGGGGTCTCCACCCTGCCATCCGGGCGGACCATCAGGATGTCCCCGTCCCCCAGCTGGGCCAGGAGGATCCGCTCCCGGGTAACCACGGCCAGGAGGAGCGTGGTCCCGTAGCGCGTCAGGACCGTATGGAGATCCCTCTCCGGGTCGCTGCCGGTCTCTCCCTTGTCGGCGGAAGCATCGGCAAGGACCTTCCTTGCCCAGCGATCCGTCACCCGGCCGGTCAGCGGGGCGGAGGCCGCCACCGGATCACCCGAGGTGGCGGCCGAAAGGGCCTGGACCACCTCCTCCACGCCTGCCTCGACAGCCAGGGCCGCACCCCGGTGGCTCAGGTCGTGCCGGCGGTCCCCGTGGCCATCGGCCACTGCGAGAACCATCACCGGCTCGGCAAGAAAGGTCCCTGACCAGATGGCCACCGCATCCTGGCACGGCTTCCCGTTCCGCAGGTGGGAAGCCCCGCGGGTGCTGCACCCGAAGGCCCACCCCAGCGGTGAGCCGCACAGCGAGGGACCCCCGGCTCCTCGGTCCATGTACGGCTCCTAGAAGGGCTCGGTGCTGGACGTGATGGATGGCGGCGGCGGGGAGAGGGCCACATTCGTCCCCTCGTCCGAGAGATCCTTGCTCTTGGACCGGGACGAACTGAGTGTGGCCTCCGTGGATGCCCACTTGATGAAGTTCAGGAGGTCCTCGGGATTGTGGGCCTTGAGAAGCCCCACCTTCTCCTGGTTCACGAACTTCAGGAGCTCGGCCTCGTTGTAGTCTGCGTCCTCCCCGATGGCGATGGCGAGGCGGATGGACTTCATCCCCCAGGGGATCCGGTTCAGGTCCGTGATGGCTTTCGTGTACTCCTCCTCGGGATCAGTGCTGTACCCGTCCGAGATCAGGATGCAGACCGGGGGAAGGCCCCTCCGGGGCATCTTCTCCACCGAGAGCTCGGTGGAGAGGAGCCGGATGGCCTGTGCCGTGGACGTGAGGCCATCGGCGGAGAGCTCCGGCCAGAAGAACTGATCCAGGGTGACCGGGTCCGGGCCCACGTGCCAGGCCGCATCGTCCGAGAACCGGATGGCACGCATCATCACCTGCACCTGCGGGTGGGCAGCGACGGCGTTCTTGATCAGGGGGATCGATTCGCGGATCGCCTGGTTCAGGGTGGCGATCTTCTTCCCGCCCATGGATGCCGAGTGGTCCGTGAGCCAGAAGAAATGCAGCGTGCGCCGGGCAACCCGGCCGTCGGGAACAGGTATCTCATTGGGCAAGAAAAATCACTCTCCGGTCGTCTGCATACACTGGGGTCCCGAGAGATAAATAGTTTATACCGGCCGAAGGACGGCAGGGGATGGTACGGATCGCTCCGGCAGGGCAGTGCAGTCCGGCACTTCCCGCATATCCTGTCCTGCAGGTGATCGCGACCGCCGTCTCACCCCTCGCATCTCCCATCCCCGGCCGGAGTGCGGGGAAAGTAAAAAGGATGATTAACCTTGTATTCAGAGAGAGGGAGTGAGATATAGAGAATTAATGATATTCGGTTATTTTTCCCATGAGTCCTAAACAGAATGCTATATATACTATTGAGTAAATTAATCTTCTTCAGGAGAGCATGCCGCCAGCGCCACCGAAAGGTGAGGACCCGGTCAGCAATCGCCTCATCTCCCTGTACCTGATCCTGGCATCTGCCGTGATACCACTGGTCATCACCGTCTCCTGCCTCTCCCACGGGATCACAGGGATCTACCCCCACCTGTACTACATCCCCATTATCCTCGTCTCCTACGCGTATCCGCGGAAGGGTGTGTACTTCTCGGTCTTCCTTGCAGGGAGCTACCTCGCGCTGGTGTACTTCTTCATGTACCCGGACGGGGAAGCCATCGGGAGCGCCACCACCCTCTTCTACTTCTTCGTGGCCATCGGTGTCGTCGTTGCTTTTCTCTCGGAACGCCTGCGCCACCACGAGGGGCTGTACCGGGCGATCTTCGACCACTCAGGCCAGGGGATCTTCCTGGTCACACCCAACCCGGGCTCCATCGTGGCGGTGAATGCACGGGGGGCATCCTTCGCGTCGGCCGCCCCCGAGGATCTGAAGGGGACGTCCTTCTCTGCCCTCTGGCAGGATCCCCTGGCCTATGCCACCTTCATCGGGCGTATGGAGGTCCTCCACTCCGTGAATGCCGTGGAGACACCCTTCCGTACACGGGACAGGGTACCCCGTCACGTCTCTGTCTCGGGTGTAAAACTCCCCGAGGGCCTCTATTCCTGCTCGGTGATGGACATCACGGACCGGGTACGCGAGCACCAGGCCCTGGAGAAGAGCGAGGCCCAGTACCGGGCGGTGGTGGAGGTCCAGACCGAGATGATCGTCCGGTTCAGGCCCGATGGCCTGGTCGTCTTTGCGAATGAGGCGTACCTGCGCTACTTCGGCATGAGCCGTGAGAAGATCGTGGGTACCAGGTTCCGTCCCGAGATCTCCCCTGAGGATATTCCAAAGGTGAAGGCCCACTTTGCCTGCCTCACCCTGGCGCACCCCTCTGCAACGAACGAACACCGGATCCGCCTTCCGACGGGCGAGATCCGGTGGCAGGAATGGAACGACCGGGCCATCTTCAGCCCCGATGGCACTCTCCTGGAGTACCAGTCGGTCGGGAGGGATATCACCGAGGCGAAGGTGAGCGAGGAGATCGAGCGGAAAGCCTTCGAGCAGATTGACAAAAACATCGAGCAGCTGGCGATTCTGGGAGACCACATCCGGAATCCCCTCGCGGTCATCGTCGGGATAGCAGATCTGGACGCAGGCCCCACGTCCGAGAAGATCATCCACCAGGCCCGGATCATCGACCGGATCATCACCCAGCTGGACCGGGGCTGGATCGAGTCCTCCAAGATCCGGGAGTACCTCCGGAAGCACGCCTGAACGGGCCCTTGTTCCCGTTTTTCCCCGGATATGCCGGGGAGATCCCGGCTGCACCCGGGCATCCCTTCTCATAATCCTTATGGGACCGCATCACTAACAGTGATCACCATGCTCGTGATTCACAGGGATATCTGCGGGTACTGCGGTGCATGCGTCTCTGTCTGCCCGGAAGGGGCCCTCGAGCTGATCGATGCGTACCTTACCGTCGATAACCACTGCACCGCGTGCCGCATCTGTACGAGAATCTGTCCCCTCGGTGCGCTGGAGGTGGCGGATGAAGCGAAAGTATGATGTGCTGATCGTGGGCGGCGGGCCCGGGGGGGCCCTTGCAGCCCGCACCGCGGCCGAGAAAGGCTTATCCGCGTGCCTGATCGAGAAACGGCCTGCCATCGGTGTTCCCGTCCGGTGCGCAGAGGGGATCGGGAAGGAGACGCTGAAGGAGTTCATCGCCCCGGACGACCGGTGGATCTCCGCTGAAATCGACAGCGCCCGGTTCGTGGCTCCGGACGGCACATCCATGACGATCGAGCAGGAGATGGCGGGATCCAAGGTGGGCTATATCCTGGACCGGAAGATCTTTGACCGCGAGCTGGTCTGGCAGGCGGCGGCGGCGGGTGCCGATGTCTTTGTGAAGACCCGGGCCGTATCGCCCCTCATGGATGATGGCAGTTTGAAGGGAGCAACGGTGGCATTCTGCGGCGAGGAACGGAAGGTGGGGGCGGACGTGGTCATTGCCGCGGACGGCATCGAGTCCAAGTTTGCCCGGTGGTGCGGCCTGGACACCACTGTTCCAATGCGCGAGCTGATGTCCTGTGCCCAGTACGTGCTCACAGATATCGACATCGATCCCCATGTGACGGTCTTTTATTTCGGGAACCGGATCGCACCCGAGGGCTACCTCTGGGTCTTTCCCAAGGGGGATCGCACGGCGAACGTGGGAATCGGGATCTCGGGGCGCAAGAGCAAAGACGGGCACCGTGCCCGGCATCTCCTGGACCGGTTCATCACAGACAGCTTTCCCCAGGGAAAGAAAGTGGAACTGATCGTCGGCGGTGTCTCTGTCTGCCGACCCCTGCCCTGCACGGTGGCAGACGGGCTCATGGTGGTGGGGGATGCAGCCCGCCTGTCGGATCCCATGACCGGCGGAGGTATCGCGAACGCCATGATCACCGGGAGGCTGGCTGCCGAGGTGGCAGCAGACGCCATCAGCAGGGGGGACGTGGGCCGGGATGCCCTTATGCCCTATGATGATGGCTGGCGCTCGTCCTCCGTGGGGAAGTCCCTGGAGAAGAACTACCGGATCAAGGAGGTCTTCATCAAACTGGACGACGCGAAGCTGAACGCCCTCATCCAGTCGGCATCCCGGCTGGACCTGAAGGACTTCTCTGTCCTCACGCTGGTGAAGGAGCTGATCAAGCGCAACCCGAAGATGCTCCTCGAGCTGAAAAGCCTCTACTCAGTCCTGAAATGACGAGCCGGGTCCTTCTGCCCACCATTATACCCGTGGATCGTCCCCGATTACCAGGGGAGCACCCCTGCAGGATCCCATGATCTGCGGCGTGGATGAGGCAGGGAAAGGGGCGGTGCTGGGCCCCATGGTGGTGGCGGCGGTTGCCTGCCGGGAGGATGCCGAGTGCCGGGCGGTGGGTGCCCGGGACTCGAAGGAACTCTCGCCCCTGCAGAGGGCCCGCCTCTTCCATGAGATCACCGCCCGGTTCCGGTATACGGTCATCTCCTATCCCCCTGAGGAGATCGATGCCCTCCGGAAGCGGATGACCCTGAACGACCTCCTGGCGTCGGCCCATGCCGAGGTGATCTCCCGGCTGGGCCCTGATATCGCCTATGTCGATGCCTGCGACGTGGATGCACGGCGGTACGGGCGGCGTGTCAGGTCCCTTCTCCGGTCATCCTGCCGGGTGGTCTCCGAGCACAGCGCCGACGGGAAGTATGCCGTCGTGGGTGCGGCCAGCATCGTGGCCAAGGTCACCCGCGACGGGGCCATCGCAGCACTGGCAGCAGAACACGGCGAGATCGGGAGCGGGTATCCCTCGGATCCCGAAACGGTGGCCCACCTGAAGGCCTACCTCCACACCCATCACCACCCTCCCCCGTATGCCCGCCGATCCTGGGCCACCATCACCGACCTCCAGGCGGCCCGGGAACAGCGGAAGCTGGGGGAGTACTGAAGCGGAGAGATCACCAATTCCCCTGACCAGGTTCCATGGGTGCGCCCTCTCCTTCACGCGGGTACCGTGCGGGAGGGGGCCAGCCCCCTCCCGGTCCCTCCCCCGATGAGGATAGACCTCCACGTCGGTCAGTGCAGGAGGGACGGATCCAGGGATCCGAGGACACTGGCGGGGGGGGGTGCCCACGCGGCGGGGGCGGAGCCGCGGCGGAGCCCCCGAGAGCGTCTCACCAGCACGCAGGATATCGGGTGGTCCGAAAGCGAGTGATGAACGGAGTCATCCGCGGAGGCAGTTGCGTCGGGGGCGGAATGTGATTCGAGGCATCCTTCCGCCGGGATCTCCAGACCGGAACGAGAAGGAAGCTGCCGGAACATTCCCCGTCGGCCGCCTCCGAACCCTTATCAGATGACAGCCCCCATGATGTAGGATGAACTGGATCCAGATCCTGTTTCTCCTCATCGTCGCCTACGCCGTGGCAGCTTACGTCATCTGGGAGAAGGGGATCTGGAAGGACCGGATCACGTTTTACGGCCCCATCATGGCGCTGAAGACCGGGAGGGTGGGCTTCTTTGACCGGTTCATCCCCTGGTCGGCCGTTCTCCGGATCTACGGGACGATGGGGGTTGCCGCGGTGGTTCTCGTCACCGCCATCGGGACGGTGATGCTGGTTGTTGCCCTGCTGTTCACCTACCAGACGTGCCCGGAACCCACCGGGATCTATGCCCCCCAGAACATCCTGCTCCTCCCCGGGATCAATGATTTCGTGCCCTCCACCTTCGCCGTCTGGTTTGCGTTCGTGCTGACCATCGCCATCCACGAGTTCGGCCACGGGATCCTGTGCCGCGTGGAACAGATCAGAGTCCGGGCGATGGGCGTCCTCATCGCCGTGATCCCCATCGGATTCTTCGTGGAACCCGATGAGGAGGAACTGGAGAAGGCCGCTGCTGGCCCGAAAAGCAGGATATTCGGGGCTGGGATCACGAACAACCTGGTGGTGGGGTTCCTCTGCGCCGGGCTCCTCCTGCTGGCCCTGGGTCCGGTGGCACCCCTCGGTGATCCCGTTATCCATGGTGTGTACCAGGGCTATCCCGCCCACGAGGCAGGGGTACCCCAGAACTCCTTCCTCCGGACCGTAAACGGACAGGACGTGCACTCCGTGGAGGAGGTGGCGGCACTCATGAACCAGACCCGCCCCGGCGACCGGGTGACCGTCGGGGTCGAAAAGGATGGCGTTATGGGATCCTACGACCTCACCCTGGCGGCCTGGCCAAAAAACGTCTCCGATTCACCGTCAGGATTCATGGGTGTCACGTACTATCCGGGAAAGGAAGTGGCCGCCTCGATGGATCAGCTGGACCGGCCTGCAGGCCTCCTCTACCTGATGGTCCTCCCCTTCGATCTCGGGAGCTACCTCCATATGCTGGCGTTTGAGTCTCCCGAGCAGTCATTCTTCCAGGTCCCGTTCCCCGGGTACTGGGAGCTCATCAACCTGCTGTTCTGGTGCGCATGGATCAACGTGAATGTGGGCATCTTCAACTCCCTCCCCATGGTACCCCTGGACGGCGGCTACATCATGAAGGAAGGAGTCCATTCCCTCCTGCGGCGCCGGGGCCAGGAAGCCTACACCGACAGGATCGTGGTCCTCTTCTCCACCGTGATCCTGGCCATGATTCTTGCCATCATCGCAGTCCCCTACGTCTGCCGTCTCCCCCAGGTGCTCAGCACCGTTTCCCCTATCTTCCTTCCCTGACGTACCGGGTGGAAGTGGAAGATCCGGGAATAGGGGTCCAAGAATAGGGGTCCCAGGACGGAAAGGATAGCCTTCCCCCGGGCCGGAGGGGCGTGAACGGGAGGGGGAAGGGAACGGATATAACAGGGGCCATGAATAGAGATACTTAGACTTGGCCGGCAATGGGAATCGCAGGGCTCCACGTCCCCCTGCAGGCGATATGAAGGACATCCCCAAGAGCAAGAGG
>JAJRDF010000187.1 GCA_028678555.1 Methanomicrobiales archaeon | reverse complement strand
GGTGGCAGGGCGTTGATCTCTTCTGAACTGGAACATCATGAGTTGGCCGACGCCGCCCGATCGCGGGGGATGAGCCAGTCCCGTTTCGTCCTTTTTTTCCTGAAGAACTGGTTTCTCGAACGGCTGGCCAGCTTCTGCCCGGTTCCTTCCTGGCGGGTTGTATTCCACCGCTGGCGGGGGGTCCGCATCGGTGAGAACGCGTATATCGGGTACGGGGTCATCATTGACCGCGTGTATCCCGAGATGGTCACCATCGAGGACTTCGCCGTGGTCGCGGACCGCTGTATCATCACCGCACACGGGTGTGGAAGCATCCCCCTCCAGCACCTCTATCCCCGCCAGGTGAAACCGGTGCGGATCGGCCGGGGCGCCTGGCTCTCGCCCGCCTGTATCGTCATCATGGGAGTGGAGATCGGGGAACTGTCAGTGATCGGGACCGGTGCCGTCGTCACCCGCTCTATCCCCCCGAAGTCGGTGGCCGTGGGGGTGCCGGCGAAGGTGATCAAGACGCTGGAAGGGGGGACCCTTCTCGAACCGGGTGGCCCTGCCGGAGGAGGGGACGGTTCGCGGAATCGAAATCCATCCGTGGAAGGGAAGGAGCATGGGGGAGAATAGGTTAATATCTCGCTTCCCCTACGGTAGTCGGATGTTCGTCGGCGGAACGCCGGGGGAGGAAATGGATGGCTCTCGTATCTGACCGGGACTCGGAGGCATTCAACGAGGCCGTCGAGCACCGGAAGACCGGGAAGATCCGTTTTGGGCTCCATTTCATGAAGAACTGGTTCCTGGAACGGCTCGCGCTCTGCTTTCCCATCCCGTCCTGGCGTGCCGCGTTCCACCGTGCACGGGGTGTCTGCATCGGGAAGAACGTGTACATCGGTTACGATGTCATCTTCGACCGGGTCTACCCGGAGCTGATCACGGTCGAAGATTACGCAGTGATTGCGGACCGCTGCATCATCAGCTCCCACAGCGGCGGTGCCACCCTCCTGCGATCCGTCTACCCCCGCGAGATGAAACCGGTGAAGATCGGCCGGGGAGCTTGGCTCTCGCCTGCCTGTATCGTCATCATGGGCGTCGAGATCGGGGAACGGTCAGTGATCGGGACCGGTGCCGTCGTCACCCACTCCATCCCCCCCAAGTCAGTGGCCGTGGGGGTGCCGGCGAAGGTGATCAAGACGCTGGATCTGCCTGAAGAGACTGCCGATCCTTACTGAGCAGTGTTCTCCCCCGCCCACTGTCCAGTCTCGGACCAAACCAGAACCTTTAGGAAAAGGCACGGAAAACATCCTGTAACCGGGTATCTCATGATCGTCTCCATGCACCAGCCCAATTACCTCCCGTACCTGGGCTTCTTCCAGAAGATGGCCGCAGCAGAGCTCTTCATCTTCCTGGACGTGGTGCAGCTGACCGAGGGGGGCTATACACGGCGTGTCAGGATCCGGACGAAGGAGGGATCCGACTGGCTCTCCATCCCCATGCCGGGAGAGAACCGGCTGGCCCCCATCGACCAGGCGAGGCTTCTTGCTGATGAGCGGTGGAGGAAGAAGCACCGGAACCTTCTCACCGCCAACTACGACCGGGCCCCCTTCTTTGACCATGAGTTTGTGGAGGATTATTACCGCCGGCCCTTCACCACCCTGCGGGAGATGAATGAGCATGGGATCCGGTTCCTGATGGGGCGGCTGGGGCTCTCCACGCCGACCCTGCGATCCAGTGATCTCCCGGTGGACCGGACGCTCAAATCCACGGAGCTCCTGGTAGAGATCCTCTCCCGGGCAGGGGCGGATGTCTTCATCTCCGGGGCATCCGGCCGAAACTACCTTGACGAATCCAGATTTACGGAGGCAGGGATCGAGCTCCGGTACCTGGATTTCCATCCCCAGCCCTACCCCCAGCGCTGGCCAGGCTTCGTGCCCTACCTCTCGGCCCTGGATCTGGTCTTCAATGTACCACCGGAGGAGTGCCGGCGGATGGTCAGCGCCACTGATGGGGAGAACAGCCCCCTGATGCAATCATAACCGGGACAATCCGATACGTTCATTAGACCCGGGCGGCAAGGAGGGTGTGGCAAGCCGGCCGTCGGGGGACCGGTGGAGGAGGACTGTCCAATGGCAACGGAGCAATTGAGCTGCCATTTCAAGTTTGATGACAACCTTGAGGCCACGGACCCGTACCCCTTCTCTCTCGGTGATCCCAGGAGCTGGCGGTTCACGGTGAACCGGTTAGCCTATGAGATGGGGGACCGGCATCCCTGGATTCCGGAATCCGGGCGCAAGGTGATGCGCCTGCGATCGTACATCAGGAGGGCTATGGCAGGAACACTGAAGCCGGGGGAAGCCCCGGCAGATGCCCGGGTACTGAACCTGGAACCCGGCGAATGGGTGGAGGTACGGACGGCAAAGGAGATCCAGGCGACACTGGACGCAAGGGGACGCCTGCGCGGCCTGGTCTTCATGCCGGAAATGCAGCAGTTCTGCGGCAGGAGGTTCCGGGTCTTCAAAAAGGTGAAGACCATCGTTCTCGAGACCAACCAGGAGATGCGCAAGATCGGGAGCCCCACCGTCTTTCTTGAGGGAGTATTGTGCGACGGCTCCTACCACGGGGGGTGTGACCGTGCCTGCTTCATGTTCTGGCGCGAGGAGTGGCTCCGGCGGATACCTCCCCCGGGGGATGCCGGGGGAACCGCTCCGCCGGAGAAATAAAGGCAACCTCCGATTCAGGACATATCCAATTTTTCAGTTGCTCTCCT
>JAJRDF010000186.1 GCA_028678555.1 Methanomicrobiales archaeon | reverse complement strand
CGGGAAACATGAGCACCAGATAGTCAACCGGGCCCATGATCGGGCTTGGCTTTGCCTGTTCCACCTCTGCCGCATGCTGGGCCTGCTGCTGCGCCTGGGCCTGGGCCTGCGCCTGCCCCATCTTCATGCCCGCGACGAGCATCAATCCTCTTCCTCTCATGTTACACCTCCTTTGCTGCCAGTGCCATCTCCACCTTTCTGATCGCTTCCGGTGGGATCCGTCCCATGTCCACCAGCTCCGCTCCTGCCCTGATGAGCGCTGCCTTGAAGGGGATCGCCCAGGTATTCTCGAACAGGAGGATACCGGCCGAGCAGTTGTTGGGTAACACGCCTGCGATCGCCTCGATATCCCCCTGAGAGAGCCATTCCCGGGTCTTCTCCGCGAAGGAGCTGAACGCGTCGCCCGCCTTTCCTCCCACGTTCTTTGCCTCGGTGATCAGGACCTTTCCCTTGGCATCCTTCAACACCAGCACCATGTCAATGACCCGGATGATCCCGTTCTTCTCCAGCCGGCTCAGCTCAGGGATAATCTCTCCCCTGAACTGGTTCCCGGGAAACATGAGCACCAGATAGTCAACCGGGCCCATGATCGGGCTTGGCTTTGCCTGTGTCTTTCCTGTCATAGTCCTCCGTACATCCCCGATTCATCAGGGTTCCACCTTAATATGACCTCGGTCCATTATAGGGTTTTCCGTCATTCTCACTTTTCCTGGCCACTTCGCCCATGCTGGGTAACAGTCCAGATTTTAATAACTGATGGCCGAATAAGACTAGGGGAAAATGTCAATGTTTACCATCACCCGCAGGGAAGAACTGGACTTCGGGTACGAACTGTTCGTTGCGGCGATCTCGATCCTGTCCGTCGCGAATATGCTCATCGCCTATATCCCGTCGATGGACCCGGATGCCATCCAGGTGCTCGCCATCATCAACACGGTACTCACCCTGCTCTTCATCTTCGACTTCGGACTCAGGCTGGCCACCGCGCCATCCCGGTCCGGTTACTTCATCCGGAATTACGGGTGGGCTGACCTGCTGGCCATCATCCCGTCATTGCGCATCTTCCGGCTGTTCCGGATCTACAAGGCATACCGGATCGTCAAGAAGCACGGGGGGAGCTATATTCTCTCCTACCTGTCCAACAACCGGGCAGAATCAGCCCTGTATCTCCTGGTGTTCATGGTCATTCTCATCATTGAACTGGGAGCAGTCCTGGTCCTGCAGGCAGAACGAGCTTCCCTGTCTGCGAATATTCTCACTGCCAGCGATGCCATCTGGTGGACCTATGTGACCATCACCACGGTCGGCTACGGGGACAGGTACCCGGTGACAACGGCTGGCCGCCTGGTGGGAATCCTTGTGCTGACAATGGGCGTCGCCGTCTTTGCCACCTTTGCCGGGTTCATCTCCAGCAAGCTGCTGGCCCCGGCGGCAAAGGAAGAGGAATCTGCCGAAGAGCCCACGGCCGGGGAGGACCAGGCCGCCCGGTACCTGGCGGAGTTAAAACAGCTGATCAGCGAGCGGGAGAAGCTGGACACCGAGATCGCGGGTCGTGTCGGGAAGCTGGAACATCTGCTGGAGAAGGAGCCCTGACGGGCAGGAAACGGGACCGGGAGGTGAAGACCGGTTTCTGGAGAGCCCGTCAATCCCACCGTACAACGTGGAATCCCCCGTCCCCCGACGGCCGTAATTCCAGAGAAGGGTCTTTTATATCCCGGTGAGGCTGATGCTTCCCTATGAATCCGATCACCAGGTTCCAGAGCACGTACATGTCCTATGCGGACAGGCTCGCCGAATGGATGTACGGTTTCATCATGGTCGCCGTGATGGTGGGGATCATCGGCGGATACAGCGAGGTACTCCTCGAGAGCGACCTGGGATATGTCAGGTGGTCCCTCACGGTAGTCCTCGTGGTAATGACTTTTGGGGTGAACATCGTCTGGGGGATCATCGACGGCTATGCGGTGGTCTACGGGGGCCTTGTGGACCGGGCAGACCAGGAGGAGATCCTGGAAGCCCTCAAGAAGGACAGGTCCAACAGGGAACTGAGGGACAAGGTCCTGGATTCCCTGGACGACGCCTCCACGACGTACCTTTCGGACGAGGAAAAGGAGAAGCTCGTGGACAGGCTGATCGACGCGGCTCCGGAGACCCCGGAGCGGTATCAATTCACGAAAGAGGACCGCAATACCCTGATCGCCATCGCCTCCTGCGACATCCTGGCCGTCATTCCGGTCATCATCCCGTACCTGCTTTTCGGCTTCGGAACGTTCCCCACCATGCTTTCGAGGCTCATCGCTGCCCTCGCTCTGGGGTACATCGCCTACCGGTTTGCCGAGCACACGGGGAGGCGGAAGTGGGTCATGGCAGGGGCCTGGGTGGTTCTGATTCTCGTGATCATGGCAGTGACGTATTACTTCGGCTGGTGAACCTCGGACAGTCAGTCCCTGGAAGGAAGGAATCCCCTCTTTTTCCCATCACCGCGGGTACACCCCCCACGGCCCCCACAGGACGCCATTCCCTGATGGTCCAAGATACCTACTCCCCCTAGATAATTCCCACCGTAGGCAGAATCCCCCCAAAAAAAAGATCCGGCAGACGGGATTCCCTTCACGATTCCCGATGATGACAGGAAATGCGATCCGGGCCAGGGCCATTTTCCCGAAAAAAGATATGAAAGAGGATTATTTCTTCGAACCGGGGGCCTGGGTGATGATCTTCACCGCGGCCACCATCTCCGGCAGCATCTCCACGGG
>JAJRDF010000185.1 GCA_028678555.1 Methanomicrobiales archaeon | reverse complement strand
CAGGTCCTGCAGGAGGCCCTTCTCCAGCTTCACGGAGAGGAGCACCGGGACGTTCTCGGCGATCCGCACGGCATGGTCGCCGATACGTTCCACGATCCGGCTCATGGTATAGTAGCTGGCGGCCATGGGGAGGGTCAGGTTCATGTTCCGGGAAAGGTTGGGATCGATGAGCACCAGGTGGAACTGGCGGGCAACGAGCCAGTGGAGCCGGTCCACGTCATTGTCCCGGGAGACCACGTCCTGGGCGAGGGCGGCGTTCCCCGTCTCCAGGGCGATGATGGAATCC
Organism: Methanomicrobiales archaeon; assembly: GCA_028678555.1. Lineage (GTDB taxonomy): Archaea > Halobacteriota > Methanomicrobia > Methanomicrobiales > JACTUA01 > JAJRCY01. The sequence continues at coordinate 2,473 of JAJRDF010000185.1, read as the reverse complement.
TCATGCATGGACCGGACGATGACGGTCATCCGCTTCAGGGTCCGGTCAAAGGGCATCTCCAGGGGATTCAGGAGGTCCTTGATGGTGATGGACTGGTCCGTCTCCTCGGCCACCTCCTGCCCGATGGTCATCTGGGTGAAGTCCCGGACGGCCCGCCGGACAAAGGGGGGAAGCCGGCGCTCACCCCGGATCCGGATCACGGTGAACCCGTCGATGTAGGCAGCGATCAGGAGCCGGAAGAGGGCAGTTGCGTCCCGGATGCCGGAGAGGTCCAGTTCCTTCACCCGCTGGACCTGCTCCCGGGAGATCCGGGGTGAAACCAGCAGGTTGCCGTCAGGCTGGACGGAGATGGCCAGAGGATCGTTCTTCTTGACCTTGTGGGCCTTGGCCCACTCCTTCGGGAGGGAGATGATGTACGAGGAACCGCCTGTGATCTGGACTTTCCGGATCTCCGTCATGCTGTCAGACAGGAAGATCCGGGCCGGAGAGACAATATATTTTTCTATATATCTCTAGCAGTGATTGAGAATATATATACTAATATAATATCCTTCGAATATCCCTTTAAATTCTGCTATCGATTTCTGATGCGGTGACAGATGAAAACGTGGTATCGTTCACTTCCCCTGATCCTGGTGGGGCTCCTCCTGATCGGAATCTTTGCGAGCGGGTGCACCGGCACCCCTGAACAGAAGCCTGTACCCACTACGGTGGCCACCCCGGTGCCCACCTCAATGGTGCCGGGCCAGACCGGCACGCCGGAAACGGCGGCGCCCACCCCAGTCTCTCCCGCTCCGCCGGGCGTGGTGTCCCAGATACCGGGAACGATCATGGTATCGGGATCCACCACAGTCCTTCCCATCGCCCAGGCTGCCGCTGAAGCCTACATGGACAGAAACGCCCAGGCCGATATCCAGGTGGCCGGCGGGGGATCCAGCGTCGGTGTCCAGGCAGTCGGCGAGATGACCTCCGAGATCGGTATGTCCTCCCGGGACCTGAAATCAGAGGAGAGGACCAGGTACCCGGGACTCGTGGAGCACGCCGTGGCCAAGGATGCGATCGTGGTTATCGTTCACCCCGATAACCCGGTTTCGGCAATGACCCTGGACCAGGTTCGGGGCATCTACAACGGATCCATCCAGTCCTGGGATGCGGTCGGCGGGTCCACGTCGGCCTTTGTGGTCATTGGCCGGGACAGTGCCTCGGGGACCCGGGAGTACTTCACCGAGCACGTGATGAAGAAGGAGAAGTACCGGTCCGACATGCGGGAGATGAACTCCAACGGTGCCATCGCGACGTACGTATCCGGCAACCGGTATGCCATCGGCTACGTGGGCCTGGGATACCTGAGCGATGACCTGAAGGGCGTGAAGATTATCTCGGAGGGCACCGCCGTGGAATCCTCGGTCGCCACCGTGCTATCGGGGAGTTACCCCATCTCCCGGTCGCTGTATATGATCACGAACGGTGAACCCACGGGCCTCACGAAGGACTACCTGGACTTCGTTCTGAGCGCCGAGGGCCAGGCCATCGTGACACGGGAGGGGTTCGTTCCCCTCGTCTAATCAGGGGGGAAGTATCCCACCCCCCCAAAATCTGAATCCTTTTCAAATCGCATGCACGAACGGCTTACGGGACAGGGTGCCGGCGCGGACGACGGGATCCCCGGATGCAGTGATCCCTCCTCCCCGGTCACCTGTACGCTTTCCGGAAACCTCCCCGCGTATCCCCCCGGTTCCGCGAAGGAACATCTGATCCGCAGTCTCCTCTTCCTTGCTGCCATCTCGTCGGTAGTCGCCATCTTTTTCATCATCCTCTTCCTGGTCCGGGATGCCTACCAGATCCTCTTCACGGTGAGCCCGGCAGAGTTCCTCCTGGGTCAGATCTGGGATCCCACCGGCTACCCGCCGGAGTACGGCACCATGCCGCTGTGGGTCGGGACACTGCTCGTCACGCTCGGAGCCATCCTCTTTGCCGTCCCCCTCTCCCTGGGGACCGCGATCTACATCGCCGAGGTGGCACCGCTCTCCCTCCGGCTGAAGCTGAAACCGGCGGTCGAGCTCCTCGCGGCTGTCCCGTCAGTGGTGTACGGCTTCTTCGGCCTCGCGGTCCTGACACCGTGGCTGGAGGACGTCTTCCTTATCCCCTCGGGCCAGTGCTGGCTGGCCGGATCCCTGCTCCTCGGGATCATGGCCCTCCCCACCATCGTCTCGGTCTCCGAGGACGCCATCAGCGCGGTCCCCCGTGAGTTACGGGAGGGATCCCTTGCCACCGGTGCCACCCAGTGGCAGACAATCACCCGGGTGGTGACACCGGCTGCCCTCTCCGGGATCACCGCCGCGGTGATCCTGGGGATCGGCCGCGCCATCGGCGAGACGATGGCAGTTCTCATGGTGACCGGGAACGCGGCCGTAATCCCCTCCCCGCTCTGGGACGTCTTCTCCCCTATCAGGACCCTCACCGGCACCCTCGG
>JAJRDF010000184.1 GCA_028678555.1 Methanomicrobiales archaeon | reverse complement strand
TCGATACAGCCGATCTCCACGGTGTTCACGTCGAACTTGCCCTCGGTGGCCACGTGCAGGGCCTTGAGCCCCAGCATGATCGCCTCGCTGATGGTGGTGTTGGGATCGTACTCCTCCTCGAAGACCTTCATCACTGCTGGCCGTCCGGTGCCGATGCCGGTGGCCTTGTACTCCAGCAGGGTGCCGCTGGGGTCTGTCTCGAAGAGCCGGGTCTCGCCATCGGAGACGCCGGCAATGAGGAGCGCGGTGCCGTAGGGCCGGGCACCCCCGAACATAGTATAGGTCTGCATGTGGTCGCAGAGCTTCTTCGACAGGGTCTCCACGTCAATGGCCTCGTCGTAGGAGACCCGGTTGATCTGGCACTCCACCCGGGCACGATCGACGAGGGCCCTTGCGTCCCCCACCAGGCCCGACGAGGCCACGCCGATGTGCTCGTCCACCTTGAAGATCTTCTCGATGGACGAGGGCTCCAGGAGCCGGGTCGCCACCCTTTTATCCACGATCAGGACGACCCCGTCACTGCACTTGATGCCCAGCGCGGTGGTGCCCCGCTTCACTGCCTCCCGGGCGTACTCCACCTGGTAGAGCCTGCCATCGGGGGAAAAGACCGTGATGGCCCGATCGTATCCCATCTGTGCCTGTGGTTGCATTATTTCACTTCTCCGTTATCCTCGGTGAAAAACAACAGCTCTGGACTCTTCTTTTCCTCTGCAATCAAATCAACCTTTTGACCAGCGGAACGCCGCGCGGTAAACGCCCTCCCGTCCCGCATGACCTGGGTATCGGTCCACCCGGCACCGGGTTCCTGCATCCGCCGCCGGATGCCATGGAGGGTCCCGGAGGTCAGGACCTGCCTGAGGGCAAGGCGGTTCTCGCCGGCCCGGGTGACGGTGGCCAGCGCAGCGGCCATCTGGGCCTCCGTATTCCTCCGGCACCGCACCACCACGTATCCACGGCTGCAGTCCAGTACCGCAGGGGCGATGTCGGCGGCGCCGGTATCCCCCCAGAGGGTGGTGACAGCCTCGCAGACCGCATGGAACACCGCCCGGGGTTCCGGTTCTGCCCATGCCGGGACCACCCGGCAGAGCAGGTAGCGGCGGCGGTCCCGCTGGGAGGGGAGCCGCGAGGGCATCAGGGGACCTCCCTTCGGCGCCCGGAGAGGGCTGGAGGGGTGGCCAGGGCCCGGAGGGTCTCCTCCTCACCCATCCCGAAGAGGCGGGTCAGGGCGGCCATCTCCCTCGGGCTCCGCAGGTCGAGCATGGACCGGGCATTGGTGGCAACGGTCGCGGGAAACCCGTACTTGCGCTGGAGCCGCAGGAGCCGGGCATGGGACTGGAGCACCCGCTGCCGGGGCCACCCCCTGAGGTGGACCAGGGGCTGGAGGTCGAACTCAAGGGCAACCCCGTGATCCGCGGCCATCCGTGCGGTGACGTGGGTGAATGCCCCGTTGCCCCTTCGCCGCGGCACGGAGGGCAGCGATGACCCCCTTCACGGTCTGCTCATGGATTACCGCTGCAGAAAAGAGCCGTACCCCGTGGATCTCACCGGAAGGTGCGCCGGCAGCCGCCAGGCTGTCCAGCCCCGCCTCCCGGGCCTCCAGCGCCATCCTCCCCGCCGAGGAGTCCCCCGCGGGGTACGGATGGACCGCACCATCGCACCGGTGCATCCGTGTGAAAAGCAGGGGAAGGGATTACTTCCCGCGGTTCTCGTGGGAGCGGATGGACGGGCGGGTCTTCTCGGTCCCCTGACCCCGGTACCGCATCCCGCGCCCCTTCCTGCCGGCGCTCGTCTTCCCCCGTTCCGCCCGGCCCCGGTGGACCGGGTTCCCGATCCAGGCCAGATGGGGATCGCGCCTGATGGACGGGTTGTGGCCATCCACCAGGATCACCTCGTACCAGCGGTGGCGACCGTCCTCGCCGACCCAGTAGGAGTTGAGGACCTCCATGTTGGGGAACCGGCGGGACGCCCGCTCCTCGGCGATCCGCTGGTGGCTCTTGGCCGGCGTGCGCCGCCGCATCCCCATGTGGGCCGTTCTCCGGCCCCGGACGTACCGGGACTTGCGCCGGCCGCCGCGGTGGGTCTTCACCCGTGCCACCACGATGCCCTGCTTTGCCTTGTACCCGAGCGCGTGGGCCCGGTCCAGGCGGGTGGGGCGATCGACCCTGACCACGGTCCCTTCGGACCGCCATTCCTGCATCCGGCTCCAGAGGAGGGCTTTCACGCCGGACTTCTCCGGGTGGTTCCAGGCCTCCCGTATGTAGGAGTATACCGATCGTGCCATTTTGTGATTCACCTCAGGTTCAGCTCGCGAAGAGCCACATTCCTTTCCCGGGACGCATCCCGTGGTTCCCAGTAGGTCGCCGGCGAAACATATAAAGAGCGCGGGTGGCATCATTCCCTGATCTTATCTGGCATAGGTGACGGGAGGGGGGCAAGCCCCCTCCCGGACCTACCCCACGACAAGAGGATAGTTCTCGTGCCCAGGCCAGTTTCCCGATACTGCTCCACTCCGGATCAACCGCGGGTGGCGCCCACGCGGCGGGGGGCGGAAGCCCCCCGGGAGCATCCCCTCCAGTAGTCGCAGAATAGGGTATCCTTTATTTCATCATCGTGAAGGTTATCCGGGTCCTTCAGCAGGACGTGCCCCGCCCTTCCTCTTCTCCACCACCCGGATCCCCTCGATCCGGGTGACGGGATACTGCCCGTCCGGGTCCTTCTCCGCCGACTTCACCATGTCCCAGACGGTGAGGAGGGCCACGGTGACACCGGTGAGGGCCTCCATCTCCACCCCCGTGCGGCCGGTGGACTTCACCTCCACGGTGGCCTCCAGGAACCCGTCACCCTCGGTGAACCCCACCTCCACGCCTCCGATGGGGATAGGGTGGCACATGGGGATCACGCGGGAAGTGTCCTTCACCGCCATCGTGGCCGCCACCCGGGCAGTGGCCAGGACGTTCCCTTTCACGACAGTACCTTCCCTGATGGCGGCGAGGGTCTCCGGTAGGAGGTGGATCCGGCCTGTCGCCACCGCCTTCCGGTGCACCTCCGCCTTTCCCGTGACATCCACCATCCGCACCGCGTCCCCTTCGATATGCGAGAACTCAGGCATCCCTTTCCATCCCCCCGAAGAGGACCTCCGGGATCCGGTCCAGGAGATCCGTGGCCAGCATGCCGTCGCCCCGGGTGGATGCAGCCAGGGTCCCGGCCGCGCCGTTCACATAGGCCGCGATGCAGGCAGCATCAAAGGCCGGGAGCCGGCAGAGAAGGGCTCCCGTGACCCCGGCCAGCACGTCGCCGGTGCCGGCCACCGCCATGGAGGGGCTGCCGGTCCGGTTGAACCTGACGCGGGCACCGTCGGAGATCACATCCACCGGGCCCTTCAGGAGGATGGTCCCGTTCCCTGCCGCGGCCCGGACAGCCTTCCCCCGTGCGGGGAGCAGCATGGGGGTTTTCTTGCCGGTCATCCGCTCGAACTCGCCGGCATGGGGGGTGTACACCGCCTCCTTTGCCACGGGGAGCGGGAGCCGGATCGCATCCGCATCGAAGACCGCCTTTCTGAAGTGCGGTGCCAGGGCCTGCACCACCCCGTGGCTCTCCTGCCCGAGGCCATTCCCGCAGACCACCACGTCCGCCTTTTCAGCGAGGGGGACCAGGGTCTCCAGGTGCTCTTCCCCGATCCGCTTCCCTTCCAGCCGGGTGGAGATCAGGTCCGGGATGGGCTCAAACACCGGTGATGCGATCCGGACCAGGTCTGCCCCGGCCCGGAGCGCCCCCAGGCCCGCCAGGTAGGGAGCACCCTGATAGGGACCCCCGCCGATGACGAGCACCTCCCCTGCCTGCCCCTTGTGGGCAGCCGGTGGCCGCCGGGGAACGAGCGTCAGGTCGCCGGGCCCGGTGAAGACCTCGGCCTCCAGCGGGATCCCGATGTCCGCCACCTCCGCACCGGCCCCCTTGGGCCGGTGGAAGGCCAGGATCCGGGCAGGGATGATCCCGGGCGTCGGGACATCCACTGAGATCGTGTGGGCGCCGGCCTCGTTTGCCAGGGCAACCGCCGTGGCCAGCGGTTCCCGGGGCACGCCTACGACTCCGGTACCAAGCATGGCGTCCACGATCACGTCCGCCTGCGAGAAGAGGTGCCGGAGCTTCCCAAGATCGTCCGCGCACTGGAGGGGGTGCAGCGTGGCGGCGCTGTGGGTGAGGAGCGCCCGCTG
>JAJRDF010000183.1 GCA_028678555.1 Methanomicrobiales archaeon | reverse complement strand
AAGGTGGCCCCCTTCAGAGGGAGCCAGTCCCCCGCCTGCGGAACCAGAGGGCTTTTCCCTCCTCCGGCCCACATAGGGAGTGAGACCTGCCATGGAATCCCTGACCGTCTCCCTGGGATTCGGCGAGTTCCCGCCGGATCACACCTGTGATGGCGGTAACCGCTCTCCTCCCCTCCATATCAGGGGCCTTACGCCGCAGACGGTATCCGTGGCCCTCTACGTGACCAATCCATTCGAGTCCGGCTGCTCCTTCTGCCCCTGGCTGATCTGGGACCTGCCGCCGCTCCCGGTGATCCCTCCCGGGATACCTGCCGAACCGGTGGTCACCGCCCCGGTCTCCGCAGTCCAGGGTGAGAATGACTACGGCAGAATCGGCTACACCGGTCCCTGCCCGCCACCGGGTGCCACCCACCGGTACCAGTTCCGGGTGTACGGCCTGGACACCCGCCTGGAGATCCCGCCGGGATCCCACGTCCACTCCATGGTGAATGCCATGCGGGGCCATGTCATCCAGTTCGGGACCACCCTCGCCATGTACCGCCGCTAGCGGACCCCGGATCAGGGTTCAGGCTGCTGCTGGGTGATGCAGTGGAGGGCACCCAGGCCGGAGACCAAGGCCCGGCAGTCGATCCCGACCACGTTCCGGCCCGGGAACGCGTCCCTGAGGACCTTCAGCGCACGGGCATCGTGGGGGTCACCGAAGACCGGGACGAGCACCGTCCGGTTCCCGATATAGAAGTTGGCGTACGAGGCAGGGAGCCGGGCCCCGTCTTCCACTGGCCCGGGCATTGGCAGGGGGACGATGGTGAATGGCCGATCGTCCTGGTCCCTTGCCTCCCGCAGGATCCTGAGATTCTCCCGGAGGGCCGGAGCGTTCACATTGTCCGGGTCATCCTCCACCGCGCAGACGATGGTGGAGGGGCCGGTGAACCGGGCAATGTCATCGATGTGGCCGTCGGTATCGTCCCCCGCGATACCTTCCTTCAGCCACACGACGGTGGTGATCCCCAGGTACTCCTGCAGGTAGGCCCCGATCTCCTCCCTTGACAGTGAAGGATTCCGGTTCGGGTGAAGCAGGCACTGTTCGGTGACGAGGACCGTCCCTGCCCCGTTCACCTCGATGGAACCGCCCTCCAGCACGATCCCCGGAAAAAACACCTTCATTCCGGCCGCACGGCAGACCCGCTCCGGGATTACAGTATCCCCTGCCAGCTCGGGGTACTTGCCGCCCCAGGCATTGAACCGCCAGTGGACCATGCCCGGGAGCGGATCCTCCGGCCTTACCACGAACGTGGGGCCGTAGTCCCGGAACCAGACATCGGCGTAGTCCAGCCGGTGGACGTGGATCCGCGTGAGATCGATCCCTGCAGACCCCAGCAGGGTCCGGACTCGATTTTCGAGGGAACGGTCCGGGGGGACCAGGAGCTCCACCCGTTCGTCCCGGTGGAGGGCGGCAATCACCGCCGTGTAGGAACGTTCCACCGCGGGGAGATCGGTGAACGTATCGTTGTCCCGGGGCCATGCAAGCCATGTGGCGGCATGGGGCTCCCACTCGGCCGGCATGCGATACCCCAGGCGCAGGGGAGTCCCTGGCCTGACCAGCAGCGGGGCGGCACCACCCATTCCCTCTTCAGTGAGGGAGGGATAGGTGTCGGGACGGCGGTTCCGGAGGAAGCCCCATCCCTCCCGCACCCGCCCGTTCAGGGAGAGATCCATGTCGGTGATGAGCACCTCCCCGCGGATCCTGGAAGCCCTGGCCAGGACGGTACCGAAGGCGTCGCAGGCAAAGGAAGACCCCCAGAACTCCAGCTCCCCTTCCCTCCCGACGCGGTTTGCGGCAGCCACGTGGACACCGTTCGCGATGGCATGCCCCCGCATCACCGTCTCCCAGGCCTCCCTCCAGTCCCCTTCCGGCTGGCCGGACCCGCCCCGGATCCCCCCGATGGCCGTCGGGTAGAAGATCACCTCGGCGCCCATCAGGGCTACCGCCCGGGCCGCCTCGGGGAACCACTGGTCATAGCAGATCAGGACCGCGAACCGGCCATGCTCTGTCTGGAAGAGCTGGTAGCAGTCGCCGGGGTGGAAATAGGCCTTCTCGTAGAAGAGCGGATCATGGGGGATATGCACCTTACGGTAGGGCGGGAGGAGCATCCCGTCGGTATCCAGCACTGCCGCGGTGTTGAAGAATGCCCCGTCCACCCCCCGCTCAAAGACGGGGACAATGATCACGGCCCGGTACTCTCTCGCCAGGGGGGCAAAGGCTTCCGTGGACGGGCCGGGGACCGTCTCGGCATAGGCCGATACCTGGCCCTGTTCGGCCTGCGGGAAATAGGGCAGGCGGAAGAGCTCCTGCAGGCAGACGACCTGGGCACCTTTCCCGAGGGCCTTCTTCACGGAGGCCAGCGTCCCGCGGAGGTTCTTCCGGGGATCCGGGGTGACGCGGCTCTGGACCAGGGCGATGCGCAGCCGGCCGTTCATGGGTCTCCTCCCTGCATCCTTGATCCCTGATCCATATCAGTCCATCCCCCCGTCAGCACATGGCCCGCACACGGACCCGTGGCTACCCTTCCAGGAAGAGCCGCCGGTGGATGATTCGCCAGCAGAGGATCAGCTGGGCCAGGTCCCCGGCCGTGACATAGTCCCGGTGCCGGAAGAGGGCGATGGGCCGCACGCCGGTCTGGTCCTCGATGGATCGCTCCAGCCGTTCCACTACATGGGCCGAGAGTTCCCCGTCCATGATCAGGTCTCCCATCCGTCTGCCATTCCGGTCCGTCCGGGTGA
>JAJRDF010000071.1 GCA_028678555.1 Methanomicrobiales archaeon | reverse complement strand
CTGCAGGCACCCCCCTGCCTGCGGACACACCATCCCAGGGTAAACCGTGTACCATCCCCTGCATCCAGGAATTCCGGGTAGGGTTCCACGATCTCCTGCCAGGTGCCGGTGGACCGCGCCAGGAGATGCCGCACCTCATCCGGCATGACGAGCACCAGGTGGTCCTCGCCCCGGCAGCAGCTCCCGCACTCCAGGCACCGGAACCCGATATCGTGGATTCGGCGGGCCAGGGTATCCCGTCCGGTATCGCCGGCCTCTCCGCGGATGGGGATCATTCCTCTCCCCCGTCACGGCAGATACGGTCAAAGTTCCGGAAGACCAGCCGGCCGTTCACCGAGTGGGAGACCTCAGGGTGCCACTGGACGCCGTAGATGCGATCCTCTTCCGAGGCGATGGCCTCCACGCCGGCGATCCGGGACCGGGCCAGGAGGGTGTACCCCGGCGGGACCTTCTTCACCTCATCCATGTGGGATGCCCACACCTGGATCCGATCCGGGTAACCGGCCAGGATCCCGGTGGGGGAGAGGACCTCCACCTCCACCATGCCGTAACCTCCCATGGAACCCGGGGCCACGGACCCGCCGCGGGCTAGGGCGATCACCTGGAGCCCCAGGCAGATCCCGAGTACCGGTACCCCCCGGTCCAGGTAGTCCCGGCACCGCCCTGCCCGTTCCATTGCCGGCCCACCCCCCAGGATGATCCCCCGGTACCGGTCCAGATCTTCCGGTACCGTGGTGTTGGGCACCATCTCAGCCGGGAGGTCCATATCCCGCAGGCTGCGGAGGATCAGGTGGTTGAACTGGCCATGGTTGTTCACCACCGCGAGGGGTTGCATGACCGTAGGTTTCTGTGCGGGTGGGTATTAGTGCTTTCTCGGCCGGCCAGCAACCCTTATCGCCCCCGTGCCCCAATCCCCATGGTACATGACCGCCCCGGTGCTGCAGGTGGCCCTGGATCTGCTGGAGCTGGACCGGGCCCTGGTCATCGCGGACGAGGCGGTTGCGGGAGGGGCCGACTGGGTGGAGGCAGGCACCCCGCTCATCAAGAGTGCCGGGATGGATGCGGTGCGCCGGCTCCGGGAGCGGTTCCCCGGCCGTGAGATCGTGGCCGACATGAAAGTGGCCGATACCGGGACCCTGGAGGTGGAGATGGCGGCAAAGGCCGGTGCCACCATCGTCTGCATCCTGGCCGACGCGGATGACGCAGTTGTGCAGGAAGCGGTGCGGGCCCGGGACCTCTACGGCGTCCGGCTGATGGCAGACCTGATCAATACTGCGGAACCGGTCGCCCGTGCACGGGAGCTGGAGGAGATGGGGGTGGACATCATCTGCGCCCACGCGGGCATCGACCAGCAGATGGTGGGCCGGACCTCCGTGGACCTGGTACGGGAGCTCTGCGGAAAGGTGTCGCTCCCCGTGGCGGTGGCCGGCGGGCTGGATGCCGGGACCGCGGCGGAGGCGGTGGCGGCAGGGGCAGGGATCATCATCGTCGGCGGATCCATCGTGCGGTCCGGGGACGTGGCAGCCTCTGCCCGGAAGATCCGGAAGGCCATCGACCGGCCAAAGGTCCGGCGGAAGGCAGAGAAGACCCCTGATGAGAAGATCCGTGCCCTGCTCCTCCGGGTCTCCACTCCCAACATCTCGGATGCCATGCACCGGAAGGGGGCCATGGAGGGGCTGATCCCGATGTGCGGGAACCTGAAGATGGCAGGGAAGGCGGTGACCGTCCAGACCCTGGCCGGCGACTGGGCAAAACCGGTGGAGGCCATCGACCGGGCTTCTCCCGGCGATGTGATCGTGATCAACAATGACCGGGCGACGCACGTGGCCCCCTGGGGGGAACTGGCCACCATCTCCTGCATCCAGAAGGGGATCTCCGGCGTGGTCGTCGATGGTGCCGTCCGGGACGTGGACGAGATCAGGAAGATTGGTTTTCCTGTCTTTGCCCGGGCGGCGGTCCCCAATGCCGGCGAACCGAAGGGATACGGCGAGATCAACGCCGAGATCACCTGCTGCGGCCAGACGGTGCGGCCGGGTGACTGGATCGCAGGCGACGAGAACGGCGTCGTCGTGATCCCGAGGGAACGGGCCTACGAGGTGGCGAGGCGCGCCCGCGAGGTACAGAAACAGGAGGAGAGGATGCGGGAGGAGATCCACCGGGGCGCAACCCTCTCCCGCATCACGGAACTGGAGAAGTGGGAGAAGCGGTGAGGATGATCCCGCACCGCGCCCTTACCGGATGAAGCGGTGAGGATGATCCCGCACCGCGCCCTTACCGGATGAAGCGGTGAAGGGTTCCTCTCCGCGCCCTCTGGAGCAGAAAAGGAGAGAGGGGGAGGTGGTTCACCGGGAAGGGATCCTGGCCATCTCGCCGCCGTGGGCCCGGATCTGCTTGATCGCTTCCCGGGTATTATCCACCCTGAGGATCAGCACTGCCATTTCCTTCCCGGAGTAGGCATAGGAGTACTCGATGTTGATCTTTGCCTCCCCCAGGATCCGGGCCACCTCGTAGAGGCCTCCGGGCTCGTCCCGCATCCTCACCCCGATAACCTCGGTGAAGGAGACGACAAAGCCCAGGCTGGAGAGTTTTTTGTACGCCTTCTCCGGCTGGTCCACGAGCGCCCGGACGACTCCAAACTCCCCGGCCTCGGCGATGGAGAAGGCCAGGATGTTCACCTTCTCCTCCTCCAGCGCCTTTGCCATGGCAGCGAGGCGGCCCGGCCTGTTCTCGGAAAAGACCGAGATCTGCCGGATCACATAGTCTTCCGTATCCATCACAGTTTCCTCCTGTCAATCACGCGTTTTGCCTTGCCCTCGAACCGGGGGAGAGTTCCCGGTTCCGCCAGCTCCACGTCAGCGTTCACGTTCAGCACGGACCGGAGCTTCCCCGCCACCATGGCCTTCAGATTCATGAGGTCGGTGATCTTGTCTGAGAAGGCCTCCGGGGCCACCTCCACCCGGACGAGGAGCGTGTCCAGCTCCATCTTCCGGTCCACCTCGATCATGAAGTGCTTGCCCACCTGGGGGATGGACATGAGGGCGTGCTCGATCTGGGAGGGGAAGACGTTGATGCCCCGGATGATCAGCATGTCGTCGACACGGCCCGTGATCCGCATGACCCGGGGGTGGGTCCTCCCGCAGGCGCAGACCCCCTCGTCCATGGATGTCACGTCTCCGATCCGGAACCGGACCATGGGCAGCGCCTCCTTCTTCAGGATTGTCATGGTCAGCTCGCCCTTCTCCCCGGGGGCCACGGGTTCCCCGGTCTGGGGATCCACGATCTCGGTGAGGGCAAAGTCACCCCAGACATGGAACCCCTTCTGCTCCGTGCACTCGGTGAAGAGCGGTCCCGAGAGCTCGCTGGTCCCGTAGATATCGTAGGCCCGGATCCCCAGATCCTCCTGCATCCGGGTTCGCATCCGCTCGCTCCAGGGTTCGGCGCCCAGGACCCCCACCCGGAGCTGGGTGTCCTTCTGGAGGGAGATCCCCATCTTCTCGGCCACCTCGCCCATGTGGAGCATATAGGAGGGGGTGCAGCAGATGGCAGTGGCCTTTAGGTCCTGCATCAGCTCGATCTGCCGTTCGGTGTTCCCAACGCTCGTGGGAATCACGGTCGCCCCAATCCGTTCCGCCCCGTAGTGGAGCCCCAGGCCGCCGGTAAAGAGGCCGTAGCCGTAGGATACCTGGACCACGTCCCGGCTGGTGAGGCCGATGGAGGTAAGGGCACGGGCCAGGGAAACGGTCCAGCTCTCCAGGTCATTGGCCGTGTACCCCACCACGGTGGGTTTGCCCGTGGTTCCCGAGGAGACATGGTACCGGACCAGCTCCTCCGGTGTTGCCGTGAAGATCTTGTCCGGATAGTTGTCCCGGAGGTCCCGTTTGAACATGAACGGGAGCTTCTTCACGTCAGAGAGCATCCGGATGTCGTCCGGGTGCACGCCGGCGTCCTCCATCCGCCGGTGGTAAAACTCCGAGAAGGAATACAGTCGGTACACCAGACTTTTTAACAGCTTGTACTGCATCCGGTGGAGATCTTCCACCGGCATTGTCTCGATCTTCGGTTCCCAGAACATCAGAACAGCCCTCCCCTCCGGTCCACGACCCTCTTCGCCTTGCCCTCGAACCGTGGCAGCAAGCCGGGTTCCACCAGCTTCACTGCCGTCCGGATCCCCAGCACGTCCCGCAGGGCCGCGGTCACCCGCTTCTGGATCCGGGCGAGATCCGAGAGCTCACCCGAAAAGGTCTCTCTCTTCATCTCCACCTCAATGGTGAGCTCGTCCAGGTAATTCACCCTGTCGACATACACCATGAAGTGATCTCCCACCTCCGGGAGGCCCAGGAGCACATGCTCGATCTGGGAGGGGAAGACATTGATCCCCCGGATCACCAGCATGTCATCGGCCCGGCCCAGGATCCGGCTGATCTTCTGCCCCCTCCCGCATGCGCACCCGTCCTCCCGCAGCATGGTCATATCCCCGGTCCGGTACCGGACCAGCGGCATCGCCTCCTTGACAAGCGGGGTGATTACCATCTCCCCCCGTTCGCCGGCCCCCAGGGTCTCGCCCGTCTCCGGGTCGATGATCTCCACGAGATAGCAGTCGTGCCAGATGTGGAGCCCGTCCTTCTCCGGGCACTCGAAGGCAACCCCCGGGCCGTACATTTCCGAGAGGCCGTAGGAGTCAAAGGCAGAGAGATCCAGCTTCCGCTCCAGCTCCGTACGCATGGACTCGGACCAGGGCTCGGCGCCGAAGAGGCCGGTCGTTAACGTGGGCATCGTGGCCCCTATCTCCTCCGCCACCTCGGCGATGTGCATCGCGTAGGAGGGGGTGCAGTGGATGGCATCGACGCCGAAGTCGTTGATCATCTCGATCTGCCGCTTCGTGTTGCCGGTGCCAGCCGGGATCACGGTGAGGCCCATGAGCTCGCCCCCGTAGTGGAACCCGAGCCCGCCGGTGAAGAGGCCGTAGTTCACCGCGTTCTGGAACACGTCCCCCTCCCGCAGGCCCACCATGGTCAGGTTCCGGGCGATCAGATCGGCCCAGTGTGCCAGGTCCCGCTTCGTGTACCCCACCACGGTGGGTTTCCCCGTGGTCCCCGAGGTGGTGTGGATCCGGACCACCTTCTGCCGGGGGACCGCCAGGAACCCGAAGGGATAGCCCTCCCGCAGATCCTTCTTGCGGGTAAAGGGGAGCTTCTCGACGTCGTCCACGGCCTTCACGTCCGCGGGACGGATCCCGGCCTCCCGGAACAGGCCGCGGTAAAACGGCACCTTCATCGCCTGTGCGAGTGTCCATTTCAGGCGTTTTAACTGGAGCGCTTCCAGGTCCTTTCCCCGGAGAGTCTCCATCTTCTCGTCCCAGAACATCGGGTTCCCTGGTACGCCTTTGCATGGCGGTGTATTTATGGTGCATGATTTTCCACGGGGGAGCGGTGCGTTGTGCACGGGGTGGTTCCGGACCCGCATCGCGGCCGGGTAAACGGCCAGCCGGGCAACGGGGAGGGGCACCCATTTTGAACTCTTTAACTCACTATGAAATCAATGAAATGATGTTACCAGTCCGATGCTGCGGGGGCAATCGTTATATGGTATCAGAATAGTTTCAATTAACTTGCAGAAAGTTAATCAGACAAAGATAAACATGATTCTGTTTTAGATAGGTCTAAATAGTAATATGTAAATTTACTTGTATCTGCGCGGCCTGCTCATGCCGCTGCAGGGGGAACGACACGAATGCATCCCACGACACGCAGGTCTCTGACCCTGCTCTTCTGCCTCGCCCTGCTGGTGCCACTGGCATCCCTCATGGTCGGGGCGATGGAACCGGCACAGGCCGCGACTGCCACTATCCATGGCACCGTCCGTCTCAACGACGGCGGCGACGGGGGTCCTGGCACCCGCCTTGCGAACATCCCGGTCCTCCTCTGGCGGAGGGACGGGCAGCTCACCATCCAGAAAACGACCGGGTCCGACGGCTACTTCTCATCCGGACTTGTGAACGATGCCGGCGTCGGGTTCAATATCGCATTCAATAAGCCCGGCCAGTCCGGCTACGATTCCCGTTATTCCACTGCAGAGGTGAACGACGTGTATCTCGCCGACGCGGTGAATGGGTACAAGGTGGTCAACAAAAACCTGGACAGGACCAGCCAGCCCTCCGGGAAGGTGATCCTCTCCGGCCGGGTGACCTCCTCTGCGAACGGCCAGGGTATCTCAGGCATCCAGGTCTATTTCTGGCGGCACGACGGGAACGCCTTCACCCGAACCACGGACGGGAACGGCGCCTTCTCTGCCGACGTGGACCGGTACAGCGACTGGAACCACTTCTACAACATTGTGGCCAACAAGAACCTGGTGAACCCTGCCTGGAACGAGGTGTCCAGGAACGACGTGGTCCCGGACCAGAACCGGGGCGATATCAACTTCGCCCTGACCCCGTCAGGGACACCCGCACCGGCCCCCTCGCCCTCACCCGGCACCACGTCTGATCTCTTCGGCCTCGCCATCAATGCCAACTACCCGGAGACCAACCCGCCTGACTCCGAACTCTCGGACCTGGGCGTGAAGTGGGTCCGGTCCATCAAGTACCAGAAGGATCTCAGGCCCCACGGGAACGTGAACTGGCTCGTCATCTTCAACCAGGAATCGATCCCCCAGAACGGTGGCGAGTCCTGGAACGACTACTCGAACCGGTTCGCACAGGAAGTGAAGAACAGGGTGGCGGCAACCCCGGGGATCAACGCGGTCCAGATATGGAATGAGCCGGACACCACGAGCCCGAACGCCGGGCCCCACCTGGCGGAGAAGGACTATGCCGTCCTCCTGAAGGCCACCTACCTGAAGGTAAAGGAGCTCCCGAATCCGCCGGTTGTCGTCTTTGCAGGCCTCTGCAGCGGCCCGGGGGGAGCGGCCACCTACGTGAAGAATGTCCGGTCCAGCTGGAACGGCCAGATCTACTATGATGCCGTGGGGTTCCATCCCTACATGGCCACCTGCGGCGGGTACGGGTGGAGCAGCCGGGGCAGCATCCAGGATAACATCAATACCCTCTACGCCCAGACGGGCGGCAGGCAGATCTGGCTCACCGAGTTCGGCGGCCCTGTCCAGTTCTTCAACAATGACGAGACCCGGCAGGGTGCCTACCTGGACTGCCTGTACCGCACCATCCCCACCGTGAAGGACGGGACGAAGTCCAAGGTGGGCGTTGCCTTCTGGTTCGCCTGGGATGACCGTACCCACTATGCGCCGAACACGGAGTCCTTCGGCATCGTGCGGCAGAACTGGCAGACCAACACGGCCAACCCGTCGGCATACCGCAGGCCTGCCTGGTACAAGTACCAGGCCCTCGCCAGGGGATCCTCCACGCCGAATCCCGTATCGTTCAGCGACGGCATGGAGGCGGGCACCGGGCTCTGGAAGGGGTACCTGGTGGACTTCTCCTCCTCCACCGAGGCAAAGCACGCCGGCTCCTCCAGCCTGAAGGCTTCGGGGAAGGGCCCCGTATACACGGTGAAGGACGCGAAGTCGGTCTCGGGAGGAGTGTACCTCCAGAACTTCGCGGCCGTGTCCCCGAATACGAAGTACGAGGTGTCAGCCTGGGTCTACAACCCCAGCTCCT
>JAJRDF010000182.1 GCA_028678555.1 Methanomicrobiales archaeon | reverse complement strand
GGCGGCGGCCCCGCTGATGAAGCCGGTCCGCCGGTTTGTGGTGGTGGACGCGGGGGCGGTCCCCTCCATCCGGGAAGGGGCCAGCGTGCTGGCCCCGGGCCTGATCGCCATTGACGACGCGGTAGGTGCTGGCGACGAGGTCTGCATCCTGGACCGCGAGGGTACCTGGGCCGGCCTGGGCAGGGCCCGGGTGGATGCGGCCGGCGCCCGGGAGATGAGGAAGGGGCAGGTGGTGAAGACCCGGAAGAACCAGCCGGGGCACTGCGTCCCGGGCCCGGCCACCTGGGAGCAGGCGGTGGAAGCCAATCGGGGCGTGCTGGACCGGGCCGAGGCGGCGGCCACGGGGTTCATCCGGGAGGTGCGGGACAGTCACCCGGGCCTGCAGCCCACCGTCTCGTACTCGGGGGGAAAGGACAGTCTCGCCACCCTGCTGCTCGTCTTAAAGGCCATCGGGAGGGTGCCCCTGATCTTTGCCGACTCCGGTCTCGAGTTCCCGGAGACCTATGCGAACGTGGATGCCGTCAGGGAGCGGTACGGCCTCGAGGTGGTCCGGGCCCACCACGGGGGCCGGTTCCAGGAGGAGATGGCGGAACGGGGACCCCCTGCCGTGGACGCCCGGTGGTGCTGCAGGGCCTGCAAGCTCACGCCCGTCGCAGAGGCCATCCGGGCCCGGTGGGGGGAGTGCCTCTCCTTCATCGGCCAGCGGCAGTACGAGTCGGCGACCCGGGCTGCCTCGGCCCGGGTCTGGCGGAACCCGAACGTGCAGGTACAGCTGGCCGCTGCTCCCCTCCAGGACTGGACGGCGCTCCATGTCTGGCTCTACCTGTTCCGCGAGGGGGCACCGTACAACACGCTCTATGAGCAGGGGATGGACCGGATCGGCTGCTTCATGTGCCCAAGCAGCGACCTCGCAGTGATGGAACGGATCCGGAAGCTCCACCCTGAACTCTGGGCACAGTGGGAAGAGACCCTGGAGGCATGGCGCATGCAGCAGGGGCTCCCGGGTGACTGGGTGAGCCGGGGGCTCTGGCGCAGGAAGGCTGCGGGGGGCGGTCAGGCATGACCCGGGTCGCCATCGTGGACTATGGCCTGGGGAACCTCCGGTCCGTGATGCGGGGGCTGGAGAAGGCAGGGGCAGTGGCGGTGATTACCACGGACCGGGAAGAGATCTCCGCGGCGGATGCCATCGTTCTCCCCGGTGTCGGTGCCTTCCGGGACGGGATGGACCAGCTGGGGCCGCTCCGGGATACCGTGGTGGGATCGGCACGGGAGGTCCCGCTCCTCGGGATCTGCCTGGGGATGCAGATGCTTCTCGAATGGTCCGAGGAGCACGGCCTCCACCGCGGGCTGGGCCTCGTGCCCGGCCGGGTCGTCCGGTTCCCGCACCTGCCGGGGATGAAGGTCCCCCACATGGGGTGGAACACGCTGGAGAAGCAGGGAGATGACCCCCTGGTGGACGGGATCTGTGAGGGAGAGTACATGTACTTTGTCCACTCCTACCACGCGGTAACGGAATCCCGGTACACCGTCACCGCCACCGATTACTGCAGGCCGTTTGCCTCCACCATCCGGAACGGGAAGGTCTACGGCGTGCAGTTCCACCCGGAGAAGAGCGGGGACGCGGGACTCCGGATCCTCCGGAACTTCATCGGGATGACCTGAAACACGGGGGGTGTCACATCCGTGTTATTTTCCGGGTCCTCCCCCATCCGATACCCTTATTCTGTTCTACCGGTGAACGCTCTTTCATGAAAAGCGAGCACTTTCCCCTGAATACGCTGTTCAAGCCATCACCGGCGCTGGTCACCTGGTTCATGGTGGATTTCCTTCTCGTGGTACTCGTCATGTTCGGTTTCTTCCTCCTCTTTGACCAGAGTGCAGCACTTGTCGGTGTGATACTGGTCTTTGCCGCCGTGCTCATGGTCGTCTTTTTCATCTGGGTGAAGCTGTACTACGCGAGCATGTGGTACGAGCTCCGGGATGACGAGATGAGCTGGAAGCGGGGCGTGATCTTCCGGACCACCGGTATCGTGCCCTACAACCGGATCACCAACCTGGACCTCAGGCAGGGCCCGGTGATGCGGGCCCTGGGGATCTCCACCCTCTCGATCCAGACCGCCGGATACTCAGGGCAGGCGGTGCCGGAGATCCGGATTGAGGCGATCGTACATGCCGAGGAACTCCGGGAGCTGCTCCGCACGATGGTACGCAGCTGCTCCGGTCGTGGGGACGGGACCGGGACCGGCGCCCCTGAAGCAGCTCCTGTTGGATCGGCGCTCAACCTGCAGATCCTTGAAGAGCTGAAGAGGATCCGGATGCTGCTGGAACAGCGGCGGTGACATCTCAATCATTTTTTCACGGAATCCTGTGGTGAAAAGAATTCGGTGGATCATCGATAGGCTGCAGGAGGGGGGGACCCCCCTCCCGGCCCCTCCCCCGGGAGGATAGTCAGCCGTTCGATGTGCGATCCGGATTGATCCTCTGCTGAAATACACCGGCCCACGCGGCGGGGGCGGTGAGCCGCCGAGAGCGTCTCACCGGTACCGCATGTTCCCATACCACCGTCAGGTCGCCGAAAGGCGTGGAAAAAGAGAGGGATGGATCCTCAGCGTTCCCGGTACCAGCTGATGATCTCGATCACCATGAGGACCAGGAGCACCACGACCCCGCCGAAGAAGACGAGGAGCGGGATCCAGTTAAAGCCAGGGGTGGCCACGGGAGGAGCACCTGTCGCAGCGGGAGCGGTGGGGACGGGTGTGGCCTGGGAGGCAACCTCGGGGATGGTCGCGGGTGTCCCCTCAGACACCTGCTTGTCATGGTTGACCCGGGCG
>JAJRDF010000181.1 GCA_028678555.1 Methanomicrobiales archaeon | reverse complement strand
CGCGATCTTTCGGTACGAGGGGAGGAAGGTCACGGACGGCATGGCTGGCTCCGGGTCCCCGGTATGCCCCTGCAGGGAAGGGCCAGGGCAGGTGGGGGCTCACCCATCATGAGGGAGGGTGGGCCCTCCTGCCGTAATGTCTTTTCGTCCCTCATGGGCCGGGGGCAGGTCCCGGGCTCCCGCCGGGAGCGGCCTTCTTCCACGACTGCTCCAGGAACTCCGGCACCTCCGCCGCATCCCGTGGCCCCACCAGCACCTTCCAGCCGGTGGCCTCCTCCACCCTTCCGGAGAGGGGCGCCGCGTAGCCGGGCAGGACCAGGATCCGGTGACCGGTCTCGGCCTCCACACCGAACCGCTGCAGCGAGTCCCGGATCAGGTTCTCGTTCAGCTTGCCGGATGCCACCGCGGTCAGCACCGAGAATCCCTCTGTGTCCACGAGCAGCAGGAAACAGGGGATCCGGGAGGACTCCAGGTACCCGAGGAGCGTGAAGTAGGTGAGGGAGAAGTTCACCGTGAGGAGCAGCGGGTCGCCCGGGGCGGGGTTGTTCACCCGGTAGATCCCGGGGGTCATCTGGATCGGTTTCTGGGGATCCGTGTAGATGTTCTGCCGGAGGGTGAGGGCAGGGAGAAGGGAAGCAGGCTCCCGCGGGGTGGTGACGATCACCGACGCGTACTTCAGGATGCCCAGGGAGAGGGTCGCCTCCTCGCGCCCCGGGACGGTGGCGTCCAGGTACACCGGGTAACCCAGCTCCGGCGCCGTGCGGGCGAGGGCCATGCGCCGGATCATGGTCGCGGTCTGCAGGAACTCGCACGTGGTCTCCGGGGCCGGGTCCAGCACCAGGTCCTGGACCCCCGCCGCCTCGCACGTTGCGGCCAGTTCCTGGAGGGCATCGATCCCCCGGGCCTTCACGACGAGAGGCGCCCCCGAGCGTTTCGCAAGGGCGCACATGGCCCCGTGGTTCTCCGCGGTGGCGGCATGGATCAGGGGACGGTAGTTGCCGCATTCGGCGAGAGCTGCCTCCATGGATGCCGGCGATCCCGCGATCAGCACCTCGGGGAACTCCGCGGTCTCCTCCACCACCCGCACCGCCTTCCCGAAGGTCTCCGGGGAACCGGAATCGTTCCGGATGGCGATCCCGTTCACCCGGAGGAGCTCACCCACGCGGGGGAAGACCTCGTCCTTCACCCGGGACGCCACTCGCCGGATCTCCTCTGCCGTCTGGAGATCCGGGACCTGGAACAGGATCCCCGGCGGGTGGACAAAGGACTTGTCGTGCCGGAACAGCACGATCTCCTCGCCGATGGCAAACGACCGCTCGCCCACGCCGATCTTCACCCGCCGGATGGGGGGCCGGGTCGCCCCCTTCAGGAGGTGCTTCGTCGCCTCGTCCAGGTACGGGCAGGTGTCGGGATCGGCCTTCCCCGAGGCCAGCTTCATGGCAAAGGTCAGGCAGGTGGGAAAGCCGCACTCCTTGCAGTTCTTCTTGGGCAGGAGCTTGTAGATATCCAGGGCTTTCAGGGCCATGGTCTCCCGTCACCCCCCTCCCTGCACCGGCGTCCCTTTCCCGCCGGGAGTGAGGGCTGCGCAGGCGTCCCGGAGCCTTTTTACCGAGAGCGGGTGCCGCACACAGACAATGTCGGCGCCCGCCACCGCGGCCGGGAAGGCGGCATGGAACTCCCAGGAGAGGGCCCGCTCCTGCCGTTCTGCCGGGGGAGCATCCCGGACCTCCTTCACGGTCAGCGAATCGGGTGCCGCCGAGAGGACCGGCATGGCCAGATCCGTGTCCCCCATGAGAGCTGCGTACCGGATCCGCTCCATCACCGAGTAGGAGTACTCGAAGCCGTAGCCCAGGGCGCCGGTGTAGGGATCGATGACGATCCGGTCCGCAGGCACCCCGATCTCCCGGAGCAGGATGTTCATCTGCTTGGCCAGGTTGATGTCGATGGGGGACTGGGCGATCACCGCGTGGCCATAGGCAAGGGCTGCGGCGGCGATGGACCGGTAGCGGTCCGCCTCCGCCGTGCCCAGCAGGAGCCGTTCGCCGGCCCCGGCCTCGCCGCACCGCCGGAAGACCTCGCTGTCGAGGGCCGGGTCGCCGGATCCCTCGATGATCAGGGGGAGGGTGGTGGCAGCCAGCACGGCCTCCACGGTCTTTCCCACCGTGTCCAGGTCAGGTGCCTGGCGACGGTGGGTGGAGGTGAGGTGGAGGCGGACCAGATCGGCCCCGAACGTCCTCTCCGCCTCCCGTGCCCATGCCGCCGGATCGTCCGCAAGGGCGCCGATATACTCCTTCACCACCGCCGGCCAGAGGGCCGGATCATCGCAGATCTCGAGCGCTATCAGGGGCCGTCTCCCGCAGGGGGCCTCGTCCGGCAGGAAGGGGAGGTCCCGGGATCCCCCGATGCAGTACTGGACGGATCGGGTGCCGCCCTCGCCCTTCGTTGCCCCCAGCACCACCCTTCCGATGGTTCCGGTCCACTCGCCCGGTTCCGCCATGGCGATCACCTCACACCAGCGGGGTCATGGTGAGGGCCGGGTGTTCGTGCGCCGTCAGGAACTCCACCAGCCCCTCGAGGGTTGGCGCCGTCTCCTCATCGCCGATCTTCCCGAGAAGGTCCGGCATACCCGCGGCCGCCAGGCGGGCCTTCAGCCGTTCCCCCAGCTCATCCTTCAGGGCCCGGGGCATCCAGACCAGCCGCCCGATCCCCCCTTCCGCCTGGAGGAACCGCTCCGACAGGATATAGCCCTTGGAGATGCCGGCAAAGCCCGGAGTCTGGGCTCCGCCGCCGATGGTCCCGGCGAGGGTGGAGAAGGTCATCCCCATGGGGGT
>JAJRDF010000070.1 GCA_028678555.1 Methanomicrobiales archaeon | reverse complement strand
GTGGCCTCCTTCCAGGAAGTGGTGGGGGTGGACCCGACCCATGCCACGGGATGGTTCAACCTGGGATCCGCCCTGGACCGGGCCGGGCGGTTCGCCGAGGCGGCGGAGGCATACGAGCGATCCCTGGTGCTCAATCCCGGCGATCCCCGTGCCTGGATCAACCGGGGGGGAACCCTGGTCCGCCTGGAGCAGTACGGGGAGGCCCTCCGGTGCCTGGACCGTGCCGTTGAGCTGGCGCCTGAAGATGCGGCGGCATGGAACAACCTGGGCCTGGCCCTGAAGCACCTGGGGAAGAAGCGGGAGGCGTCCGCCGCCTTCCGGAAGGCACGGAACCTGGATCCCTCGCTGGGCCAGCAGCCCTGAAATTCAATCGGGTGTCCCGGACGGGGCCGGGTGCGGGGGATCCCTCTCCTCCCCGTCTGTCCCGCCGGCGTTTTCGGGTTTCGATACCTTCAAGAGACCCTGCCGGTAATATAGTGGTTTGCCCTGGATTCCTTCAGTGGACCGTCCCCGCAGGAAATCCCTGGAAGAGGTGTCACCATGCGCCCGTATGTGACCGTGAACCTGGCGATGTCGGCCGACGGCAAGATTTCCACCCGGGAACGCCGGCAGGTGCGGATCTCGGGACCCCGGGACTTCGGCCGGGTGGACATCCTCAAAGCCGGGCAGGATGCGATCATTGTCGGGATCGGTACCGTCCTTGCAGACAACCCCTCCCTGACGGTCAAGTCCCCTGCCCTCCGGGAGGAGCGGCGGAGGGCGGGGAAAGACGAGGACCCGGTCCGGGTGGTGGTGGACAGCCAGGCCCGCACCCCGCCAGGGGCCGATATCCTCCGGAAGGGGACCGGGGAACGGATCATCGCCGTCGCGGAATCCGCCCCGGGGGAGAGGGTGGAGCGGCTGCGTGATCGTGCCACCGTGCTGGTGGCAGGGAAGGACCGGGTAGACCCGGACCGGCTCCTCCGTCTACTCCATGACCGGGGGATCCTGAGGGTCATGGTTGAAGGAGGAGGGACCCTGATCTGGGGCTTCTTCTCCCGTGCCCTGGTGGACGAGTTCTGCACCTTCGTGGGACCGGTGATCATCGGGGGGAAGGATGCCCCGACTCCTGCGGACGGGGAAGGCTTCGTGCGGGAGGGAGACTTCGTCCTCCTGGACCCTCCCACGGTGACCGAGTGCGACGGGGGGGTGATCCTCCGGTGGAAGGTGAGGGCGGCCGGATGAATCCTCCTGCCCGGAAGGAGGAGGAGTCCCTCATCAGCCGGTTCACCGAATTCCTGCGGCACCCGGGTCCGGAGGAGGGCGAGGGCCGGGAACCGGCGGTGCTCTTCAAGGACCCTGTGGCCGAATTGCCGCGGGGGGCACCCCCGCCCCCGGGTCCCGGGATGATCATCCCGCTGCGGAGGGGGAAGGGCTGTGCCGGCGGGCCTGCGGCGCCGCCGGAGGGGAAGGAGAAGCAGCCCCCTCTGACGTGAATCCCTGCCTGGTGATATCTCCTTTTTCCCGAGTCAGTTTTGGGACACTCTCGCACCGGAGGTTTTCTGGGACATGATGCGGGAGGTGGCTCTGCCCCCTCCTGGGCCCTCCCCTGGTGAGGATGGCTTACCATGTCAGGTCAGTGATACAGGATGGATCACCGGTTTCCGGAACACCGGCGGGGGGTGCCCACGCGGCGGGGGCGGTGAGCCCCCGAGAGTGTTCCACCAGTATGCAGCGAAGAAAATGAGCCGTCCTCTGGACATTTCAGGAAATCCCTGGAGGGCGGCGGGGGCGGAGCCGCAGCAGAGCCCCCGAGAGCGTCTCACCATTCGTCAACGATGAGATATCGCCGATACCCACAGTTTGAAAGAATCCTCACCCGCTGGGGCGGGAGCCGCGACCGTTGCCGATCGTGAAAAAAGGATGCGTGAGGGGTTCAGGGACGGCTGGCGGCCGGAACCAGTGCATCGTAGATCTTGTAGGGATTTCCGTAATACCAGGCCGTGACCTCCACCCGGTCACTGCCGTTGGTACCTGCGAGGGTCACCGATGATCCCATCGGGATCGTCCCGGAGCTGGGTCGGGTGATCTGGGCCGTCTCTACGATGCCGTCCGACCTTGTGACCTTGATATCCAGCCACTGCAGGAGAAGGTTGCCGCTGCCACCGCCATACGTGACGATGATGTCAGGGTAGGCGGAGATGGGATTCCGGGTGACAGTGATGATCGTGTCCAGGTTCAGGGGCGACGTCACGGTGGGCCCCGGTTCAAGGGAAGGGGGTGCGGTCGTGGTGGCCGTGACCGGGACCGTGGTCGGGAGGGTCGTGGGGGTAGGGGTCGGGGTCTCGGGCGGGGGAGCCGCGCATCCGGCCAGGATCACGCAGGCCAGGGCGAGCGCCAGCAGGGTCAGGATTCTCACATGCATATCTCTCCGTGGGGGTTTCCGCTACATGGCCTTTGTGGATGGCATCGGGCATACCGGCGGGGCGCAGGGGAGTACCTGGCCTCGCCCCGGTGCGGGTGCCGGCATCGATACGCCGGAGGGTATCGAAATATTTTTAAGACAGGGAAAGAAAGGCTTTTCGCATGAACCTGAGGCGACCCAACGCAAACGAAGCCCTGGGCACGTCGAACCGCTCGAGAAACGTGGTTCCCATGTCCGGCATCTGCACCCGATGCCTGGACGGGTGCAAGGGACAGTGTGACATCTGGCTCTCCACATTCCGTGGACGTGAAGTACTGTATCCCGGTCCGTTCGGAGAGATGACCGCAGGGGCAGACAAGGACTACCCCATCGATTACTCCCACCTGAACATCCAGGGATACGCCAAGGGGGCAAAGGGGCTTCCTGCGGGGACGGACATCGGGCCTGACACGGCGGTCTTCACCGGTGTGAACACCGAGACATCCTACGGATGGGACAGGAAGGTGAAACTCCGGGTCCCCATCTTCACGGGGGCCCTGGGATCCACCGATATCGCCCGGAAGAACTGGGAGCACTTTGCCATCGGTGCCGCCATCTCGGGGATCACCATCGTCTGCGGCGAGAATGTTTGCGGGGTGGACCCTGACCTGGTCCTGGACAGCAAGGGGAAGGTCTCCAAATCCCCTGAGATGGACCGGCGGATCGACACCTACAGGAAGTTCCACGAGGGGTACGGCGAGATCCTGGTCCAGATGAACGTGGAGGACACCCGTCTCGGCACCGCCGAGTACGTCTCCGCGAAGCACCACCTGGACACCATCGAGCTGAAGTGGGGGCAGGGAGCCAAGTGCATCGGCGGCGAGATCAAGGTGAAGACCCTGGAGCGGGCCCTCGAACTGAAGAAGCGGGGGTACATCGTGCTCCCCGACCCGACCCTCCCGGACGTCCAGAAGGCCTTCCGGGCCGGTGCCATCAAGGAGTTCGAACGCCACTCCCGCCTCGGCTTTGTCAGCGGCGACGGTCTCCTGGAAGAGGTGGACCGCCTGCGGGACCTCGGCTTCACGCGGGTCACCTTAAAGACCGGTGCCTACTCGGCAGTCGAACTGGCGATGGCCATGCGCTTTGGGTCCGAGGCGAAGATCGACCTGCTCACCATCGACGGGGCGCCGGGCGGAACCGGGATGAGCCCCTGGCCCATGATGAACGAGTGGGGGATCCCCACCTTCTACCTGCAGGCCATGGCCTACGACTTTGCACAGAAACTGGAGAAGAAGGGCCGGCGGGTCCCGGACATCGCCATGGCCGGCGGGTTCTCCTCCGAGGACGGCGTCTTCAAGGCCATCGCCATGGGTTCCCCGTACGTGAAGGCGGTCTGCATGGGACGGGGCCTCATGATCCCCGGCATGGTGGGGAAGAACATCGGCGTATGGCTGAAGGAGGGCAACCTGCCCAACACCGTCTCCAAGTACGGGAAGTCGGCGGAGGAGATCTTTGTCTCCTACGAGGAATTGAAGGCGAAGTACGGCAACCGGTTCAAGGAGATCCCGACCGGCGCCATCGGTATCTACACCTATGCCCAGCGGTTCCGGACCGGCCTCCAGCAGCTGATGGCGGGTTCGCGCAACTTCACCCTGGGCACTATTTCCCGGGCAGACCTCATGTCCCTCACGGAAGAGGCAACAAAGGTCTCGGGGATCCCCTACGTGATGGATGCCTACCGGGACGAGGCGGAAGCGATCCTGGAAAAGTAAGCCACTCACACCCCTCTTTCTGTGGAGGGGGATCCCCCCCTCCTTCCCCCATTCGTTTCCCGTCAGGATATGGCGGCCCGTCATGTTCTCCGCCGATCTCCCAGGACCAGGACTCTCATCTCCCGCATGATCGTCCCCGGCACGGGGCGGTCCCGTGGCTCACCGGGAACCAGGATCCGTAACGATCACAGTCCTACCCGCGAAACGGCGCGGAGTATTCACTCCCGTGCATCGTCCGTGTCAAAAAGGGGAATGCGAGGATGGAGCTATTCCCCGGTGAACTGTAAGGAGGATGCACGGGATCGTGCATAAAGAGAGTGCGTGAGGGATGTGCGCAGAGTGAAATATGTGGGGAACCGGTTCTGCCCCATGGCCGCTCCCGAATCCCCGGTAGGTACAGGGGCGGCATTGAGATAGGCGGCCGCGGGCACGAGGATGGCAGGCCCGGAGCCTGGGACGTGAGGTGAACCACTGGCAAACGGTATCTGGCAGAACGGTTCCCAGAGGGCAGCAATGCCCAGGAGGATGGTGGTTGAAATGCCAGCCATCACGGGGGCCACCCCTCCGGACCGCCTCCATGCAGGCAGCCGGAAGCAGGTTTCTGCAGGGGCCCCGGACTTCCCGAGTCTCCCGGGTTCCCTGCATCCGAATCCCTGCTTCCTGGTGGGGTGGTTGTGTGGCATCGGTTTCTCTCTCCCCCGGCCCCCGGTCCCGGTGGGTGCACCGGAACCGTGGATGCCGGCGGCGGGTCTCATGATGCCGGTGTCGGTACACTCGTACTTCCACCGCTGGCAAAGGGTAGTATGTGACCATTGTATTTAAGTATTCCGCTTTGTAATTGCATGTAATTACCAGCATTACTATGAAAGGGTGCGATAATCTCGATGTAATCATGGGGCATTCCCCAAAATCCAAAAAAGTCAATTGAAAAGGATTAATTGTGGGAGATCCTTTTACCGCAGAACCACATGGGGCCAGCCGCCCCATCTCCCTCCTCATGGGGATTTCTGCGTTTCATGCATTCCTTTATGGATCAGGGGAGTGATCCCTGTGGGAGGCGTGGCGAACCATGACGGAATACTCGGTGCTCATCGGGGGCAGAGCAGGGGAAGGGCTGAACAAGGCAGGCATGGTCCTCTGCAGCCTCCTCCACGGGCAGGGCTACCACGTGTACCTGTACTACGACTACCCGTCCCTGATCCGGGGCGGCCACAACTTCTCCATCATCCGGGCGGCAGATCGTCCTGTCTTCACCCACCGGGACCGGGTGGACTTTGTCCTGGCCCTGAACCAGGAGACGGTGGACCGGCACCGGACGAGGCTCACGGCCGGTGGGATCCTCATCTATGACGACTACACGGTCCATACGGAAGGAGGTGTGGGCCTCCCCCTCGAACGAATCCTGAAGGAGACCCAGGCACCGGATATCTCCCGGAACACCGGGGTCATTGCCGGGTTCTCCTGTGCGGCAGGGATTCCCTGGGAGACCCTGGAAGGGGTGCTCCGGAGGGAGATCCCCCGGGGGATCGAGTCCAACCTGGCGGTGGCCCGGGGGGTTTACTCGGTCGGGAGCACACTCCGGCAGATACCGGAGCTCCCCCGGAAGGGGAGGTTTCCGGTCCTCACCGGCAACGAGACCACGGGCCTCGGCCTCCTGGCCGGCGGCCTCTCCTCCTTCATCGCCTATCCCATGACCCCCACCTCCAACCTCCTGCACTTCCTGGCGCAGCACGCCGACCGCTACGGTCTCAAGGTGGTGCACCCCGAGAACGAGATCGGGGTCATGCTGATGGCCCTCGGGGCCGCCTATGGAGGCGAACGGGTGGCGGTGGGCACCTCGGGGGGAGGGTTCTGCCTGATGACCGA
Organism: Methanomicrobiales archaeon; assembly: GCA_028678555.1. Classification (GTDB taxonomy): domain Archaea; phylum Halobacteriota; class Methanomicrobia; order Methanomicrobiales; family JACTUA01; genus JAJRCY01. Next base: position 1,666 of record JAJRDF010000070.1, on the reverse strand, counting down.
GGGGCTCTCCCTCTCCGGCATGGCCGAGGTCCCGGTAGTCATCGTGCTGGGGCAGCGGCCCGGCCCTTCCACCGGTCTCCCCACCTACTCCTGCCAGACCGAGCTCCACTTTGCCATCTCGGCAGGCCAGGGCGAGTTCCCCCGGCTGGTGGTGGCGCCGGCCAACCCTGCCCAGGCATGCGGGTGGTCGGCCACCGCGCTCCGGCTGGCCTGGAAGTACCAGATCCCGGCCTTCGTCCTGGTGGACAAGAACGTGGCCGAGGGGGCAGCCGATTTCGATCCCGCCGGGATCCCCCCTGCAGCCACCGCGGATCCCCTCCCCTGGGACGGGAAAGGAACCTACGCCAGGTACACCGATACCGCATCCGGTATCTCTCCCTGGCTCTCCCCGCCCGCCCGCGGCCAGACGGTGAAGGTGAACAGCTACACCCATGACGAACAGGGGATCAGCACCGAGGATCCCGTGCCCACGGCCCGGCTCCAGGAGAAGCTCCTGCGGAAGGGGGCTGCCCTCGCCTCCGAGGTGGCAGGGCTCCCCGCGGTGCTCTCCACCGGCCCCGCGGATGCCCGGACGATTCTCCTCACCTGGGGGTCCTGCACGGATCCCTGCATCGAAGTGGCCGAGGGCCATGGCCTCCGCGTCGTGCAGCCGGTCGTGCTCTGGCCGTTCCCGGGGGATGCCCTCCGGTCAGCCCTCTCGGGTGCGGACCGGGTCGTGGCCGTGGAACAGAACACCACCGGCCAGCTGGCCCGCCTTGCCGCAGCAGAGGGGATCAGGGTCCATGACCGCATCCTGAAGTACGATGGCAGGCCTTTCTCCCTGGAGGACCTTGAAGCGCGGGTCCGGGAGGTGGCCGCATGACCGCAGGAACCCTGATCACCGACGCAAAGAACACCTGGTGCCCCGGCTGCGGTAACTTCTCCCTCCAGCATGCGCTGAAGTCGGTGCTCCTGGAGATGGCCCAGGAGGGGCTGCCCCTGGAGCAGGTGGTGCTGGTCACCGGTATCGGCTGCCATGCCAAGATGGCCGATTACCTGGACGTGAACTCCTTCTACTCCATCCACGGCAGGGTGATGCCGGTGGCTACCGGGATTGCGCTTGCGAACCCCGACCTCACGGTGGTCTGCTGTGCCGGGGACGGGGATGCCTATGCCGAGGGGCTGGACCACCTGATCTTTGCCGCCAAGCGGAACGTGAACCTCACGGTGCTCATCCACGACAACCGGGTCTACGGCCTCACCACCGGGCAGTACACCCCCACGTCACCGCTGGGATTCCACGGCCGATCCACGCCGAAAGGGACCGTGGAGCCGGCCTTCAACCCCCTGGAGCTGGTGCTGGCCAGCGGGGGCACCCACGTGGCCCGGGGCTATACCCGGAAACAGCCGCAGCTGAAGGCCCTGATCCGGGAGGCGATTGGGCACCGGGGATTCTCCTTCGTGGATGTCCTGCAGATCTGTGCCACCTACAATGATATCCATGAGATGTACGACCGGCTCACCTACCCGCTGTCAGGGCACAACCCCACGGACTTCGACGCCGCGTGCCGGAAGATCAGGGAATGGGACTATAACCGGGAATCGCCCATCCCCCTCGGCACGTTCTACTCGGTGGACAGACCCACCTTCGAGGAGCGGTTCCGGGTCACCCCCCAGTCCCCCGCGG
>JAJRDF010000180.1 GCA_028678555.1 Methanomicrobiales archaeon | reverse complement strand
GTCAGGAACTTATCCATCCCTACCACCTTTCTGCCATACACCCGTCATTGCGCATACAGCCGGCCGAACCGAACGGCCAGGATTGCGAGGCTCACGGCAAAGATCGCTTCCCAGAAGAAGCTCATGCCGCTCGCCTGATCAGGGAAGATGATGAACATGTACACGGCGACGATCGGGATACAGATCGCGACGATGTCCTTCTTCGGTGAGAGGAGGGCCAGAATGGCCAGGACGAAGGACGCCACCACGCAGCCGATCATCCCCGCCGTCAGGGTGCCGATGAGTGGCACGGGGAGAGCCAGCTCCAGGGCAAGGCCGGCGAATGCAATGGCAGGCACCAGCAGCCAGAGGGGACGCCCGCGTGCAGGTTTCTCTTCGGCGGGATCGGTCATCTTCGTTCCCGGAACTATTGGGAGAGGGAGGGATAAATCCTCCTTTACCGGCCACGGGACGGAATGTTCTCCTCCAGGGCCAATCCTTCGCCCGGCCAGGCAACCGGTGGGAACCGGCCGGAGGGGTGCAGATCCGTCCGACCCCGTGCTCTTCCTACTCCTGAACCAGGATGGGTGATCCCAGGAGCTTCGTGAGGGCAGCTGCCAGTTTCTCCCTGAGGGGGGCGAGATCCCTCTCCCGGATCACCTGGTGGGCCCTCAGGTCCTTGAGCTGGGTGGTATGAACAGACTGTTCCTTCTCCAGTGTGCGGAGCCTGTCATGGAGGGCCCGGTGGCTGGCCAGGGCAGGGATGGCTTCCCGGGTCCGGTGCAGATCCCCGATCTCCTGCGTCAGGCCATGGTAACGATCCAGCAGGGGCGAGATCCGTTCGGAGAGCCCCGGGTCCCCCAGGATCAGGGAACGATCGTCTGCAGCCTTCAGCACCAGCACGCCTGTTTTCTCCAGTTCCTGTGCCCGCTGCACCGCCGGCGCCAGGATCCCCCGCATCTGTCCGGCCGCCGGGGGGGGCACCATGTCCAGGTATTCCCGCGCCGCCCGGAAGAGATCGGAACCTTTGCTGTCCTGCACGGAGAGCGCTGATCCCTCGGCCTTCCGGAAGAGGTGGATCGCCTGTGCTGCCAGCGACTGGTACTCCCGGAGCGTGTCGTCCCGTTCGCTCTCCCGGAGGGAAATGCGCCGCGAGAGATCCTTCACGCTCCGGAACTCCTCCCCGGCCTCCAGCAGGTCCCGGGACCGGGTAACTTCGCCGGCCTCCTTCACGAGGGCCGTCTCCGACGCCTCCAGGTCCCGGATCCTCTCCGATGTGTTCCTGGCATCATCGCGGGCACCCGTCAGTTCCCGGAAGGGGGCCTCCACCCCTTCGATCTCGGCCATTCTCCGACGGGCCGTGGCGATGACCTCGGTCATGGCATTGACGGCCTTTCCCATCCGGGAAACCTCCTCCCTCACCTGCTCCATCTCCTGTCGGTGGGTGGTGACCAGGTACCGGCCCTGGCCCTTCATGGTGCGGAGGCATGAGCGGAGCACCTCGCTCCCCTCGCGGTAGCACCCGTCGGGATCCTCAGGAATTGGACGGGCCACGGCCGCCTCCATGGCCTTCACAAAGAGGGGGAGGGAGTGCTCGGTGATGGAACGGAGCTTGGGGTGGGTCTCGGGGGGCTCCCGGGGAGGGGAGAAGGCGGGCAGGATGGCTCTGATGCCCTCCTGTCCCTGGAGGATCGCGGCCCGGTGGGCGAGAACCCCTGCCCGCATCGCCTCCTGCGCCCTGGCCTTCTCGTCCGCAAGGAGCGTGGCGATCTCCCCGACAGTAAGGGCACGGGGGGTTTCCCCGGTCTTCTTCAGCCGTTTCAGGAAGTCGAACATGTCCTCCACCGGGGCGTTTCCCGCTCAGTCGCTGCGGGCGATCTGCCGCAGCCGTTCCACGCCGTCGATCTCCCGGATCACGCTGACGACGGCGGGGGGAACCAGGTGCTCCCAGCCGTCGCCCCGGAGCATCCGCTCCCGGATGGCGGTACCCGAGTGGGTCTGCCGTTCGTACATGGCCGGCGAGTGAACCTCTGCCCCCACCTCTTCAAAGAGGCGCATGACCAGCGGGTTGCTGGTGTAGACCCGGTCAAAGGGCGGGGCCATGGACCGGACATGGGCCACCCAGAGGGCATTCCGCTGGATATCCTCGATGGGGATCACGTAGAAGGGGCAGGTGATCTCTGAGAGGGAACGGGTGATCATCAGCACCCGCTCCCCGGCGGTGAACGGGTTCAGCAGCTCGTGGGAGAGCTGGGCCGACCCGACCCCGATCACGATCTCATCAACCTCCCGTGCGATCCGTTCCAGCACGGCCTGGTGCCCGTTGTGGTAGGGCTGGAACCTGCCGATATAGAATCCTCTCGTCATCGCGACGCCACCATCGCTGCGATCCGGGCTGCAAAGGCCCCTGCCGTGAACCCGGCATCAATATTCACCACCGACACCACCGCGCAGGACTGGAGCATGGAGGCGAGGGCGGCCCTGCCCTCACCCATGTACCCGTACCCGCTGGAGACAGGGAGGCCGATCACCGGCCGGTCCACGAGGCCTGCCACGATGGCCGGGAGCGTCCCCTCCCTTCCCGCGGCCACGATCAGGACATGGGCGTCCAGGACCTCCCGCAGCGCCGGGAAGAGCCGGTGGATGCCGGCGGCACCCACATCGTAAGCGGTCCGGACCGTGCATCCCATCTCCTCGGCGGTCACCCGGGCCTCCTCTGCCGCGGGGATATCTGCCGTCCCTGCCGTGAGGATCGCCACCACCCCGCCGTGCCGGCAGGGTGTCTCCCCGCGGGAGGCCACCAGTGCCCGGGCCAGCGGATGCCGGACCACCTGGATCTGCTCCTGCCGGCAGCGTTCCTCCACCACCGG
>JAJRDF010000069.1 GCA_028678555.1 Methanomicrobiales archaeon | reverse complement strand
CGTGGATCTCCTCATCGGCGGCATGCGGGAACGGCCCATCGCCGCCATGCTGGGGATCGACCATGTGGATGTCATGCATGGTTCCCAGAAGACTGTCGGAGAGCAGGGGGGGGAAATCCTGCTCAGGGCGCTGGAACGGAAGGGGAAGTGACAGAATAGGGGATCAAACAGTAGTACCTGTCCCTGTACCACAAATGCGGGAAGAGTACCTTCCAGGATCAGCTTCCATCGGGAAAAAACAGATGAATGCACATATCCTCATCGTGGGAGGGCGACGGGAGGGGGCAGAGCTCCCTCCCGGTCTGACTCCTTATGAGGAGAGGACATTCCCTGAACATATGCGAACAACCAGGAAATTCAGAAGGCCGGGGCCGAGATTCGAACCCGGGTCGGGGGATCCACAGTCCCCTAGGATAACCAGCTACCCCACCCCGGCACGGTGACTCATCCTATTTGGAACGGGAATCTGATTAAGATATCCTTCCCGTCCGTCTTCCCCCTCCCCTGAGTCATCCTTATGTAGGCTGTGCGACAGTATTGATATTGCAGACCAGGGGCCCCCGGACTGCCGAGGAGCATTTCTGTGAGGGAGGGTTACGATGGCCGACACACCGAAGATCCGCACCCCCATTGTCTGTGTCCTTGGCCACGTGGATCACGGGAAGACCTCGCTCCTGGACCGGATCCGGGGATCCTCGGTGGTGGACCACGAGGCCGGGGCCATCACCCAGCATATCGGGGCAACGCTCGTACCCATTGACAGCATCCTCTCCATGGCCGGGGTCACGGGGAAGGCGGTCATCGATGTGCCGGGGCTTCTTTTCATCGACACGCCCGGCCACCATGCCTTCACCACCCTGCGGGCCCGGGGCGGGGCCCTGGCCGAGCTGGCCATCCTCGTCATCGACATCAACGAGGGATTCCAGCCCCAGACCCGGGAGGCGGTGCAGATCCTGCGCCAGTACCGGACCCCCTTCGTGGTGGCAGCGACGAAGATCGACCGCATCCATGGCTGGCGGGTCCAGGAGAAGGCCACCTTCCTGAAGACCTACGAGGAGCAGGGGGAGCGTTCCCGGTCCACCCTGGAGCACAAGATCTACGAGATCGTGGGGATCCTCTCTGAGATCGGTTTCTCGTCGGAACGCTTCGACCGGGTCAGCGATTTCCAGCGGACGGTGGCCATCGTCCCGGTGAGCGCCCACACCGGCGAAGGGATCGGGGACCTCCTGATGGTACTCGTGGGGCTTGCCCAGCGGTTCCTGAAGGGGGATCTGGCCTTCTCAGCCGAGGGGGGCGCCCGGGGCACCGTGCTGGAGGTGAAGGAGGAGCGGGGCCTCGGGATGACGCTGGACCTGATCCTCTTCGACGGCACCCTCCGTGTCGGGGACGAGGTGGTTCTGGCCACCCACGAAGGTGTCACGACCACGAAGGTCCGTTCGCTGTTAATACCCCGGCCCATGAAGGAGATCCGGATCGAGGACCGGTTCGAGCGGGTGAAGGAGGTGGTGGCGGCGGCAGGGATCAAGGTCTCGGCTCCCGGCCTTGATGACGTCATCGCCGGATCCCCGCTCTACGGGGTCCGGGGCGACCGGGAGACGGTGATCCAGCAGGTACGGCAGGAGATGGAGGAGATCCATGTCCACCTCTCGGAGGAGGGGGTGACGATCAAGGCCGACACCATCGGGGCCCTGGAAGCCCTGTCGAAGGAGCTGCACGAGCACCACATCGGCGTCATGAAGGCGGAAGTGGGGCCGGTGAGCCGTCACGACCTGGTCGAGGTCCAGACCATCGAGGATCCCCTCCACTCGGTGATGCTCTGCTTCAACACGCCCCTCCTTCCTGACGCAGCAGAGCTCCTCAACGATCCCTCCTTTGCCCATGTGAAGGTCTTCCGGGGCAGCGTCATCTACCAGCTGATCAACGACTACGTGGCATGGAAGGACGAGGAACTGAAAAAGAAAGCCCGCCAGCAGTTCCAGCAGGTGGTGCTCCCGGCCAAGATCCAGCTCCTGCCCCACTGCGTCTTCCGCCAGTCCAACCCCGCGGTGGTGGGTGTCCGGGTCATCTCGGGAAAACTCCGCAGCGGCGTGGACCTGGCCGACAAAAACGGCCGGCGCATCGGCCACCTGAAGACCATGCAGCTCCGGCAGGAGCCGGTGGCCGAGGCTGAGGCCGGGACGGAACTCGCCATCTCCATCGAAGGCCCCACGGTGGGCCGTCAGATCAATATTCACGACGAGCTCTTCGTGGATGTGCCTGAGCGGCACGTGAAGGTCCTGGAGCACGAGATGCTGGAGAACCTGAGCCCGTCGCTGAAGGAATCCCTCGCCGAGTTCGCGGCACTCCGCCGGAAGGACAACTCCTTCTGGGGGAAGTGACGACCGGCAGGTACCGGGAAATCACATCCGCAGCCCTGATACACTACGGAACGGGATATCCTCATCGGGGGAGGGGCCGGGTGGGGGCAGTGCCCCCTCCCGCACTCCCTTCCCATCACGGTCCGGAAATGATCCTCCTCCCTTCCCCTGACTTTTTCCTGAGGTGGTAGTATTTAATAGATCCCCCGCCCAAGGGTATTGTCACATTCGAAGGTGCAGAGCGCATGGTGGAATTCAAGGTGGTACTCTCGGATACAAAGACCGGCATGGCCTACAATCTGGCGGTGACGGGCGGGGCGGCCGGTTCCTTTGTGGGGAAGAAGATCGGGGACGAGGTCGACGGGGGTCCCGTCGGCCTCACCGGGTACCGGATGCGGATCACCGGCGGTACCGACCGGGTCGGGACACCGGCCCGGAAGGATATCCCGGGCATGGCACGACGGAAGGTGCTCCTCTCCGGAGGCCGGGGATTCCACCCCGTGCACGAGGGCGAGCGCCGGAGAAAGTCCGTCCGGGGAAGCGAGATCACCGGGGACTTTGTCCAGATCAATGCCGTCGTGAGTGCCTGGGGCGAGAAGCCCCTCGCCGAGCAGCTGGGAAAGCCTGCCGGGGAGAAGGGGAAGGAAGGGGCCGAAACGCCGGCGGCCCCCGAGAAAAAGGCGGCGGCCAAGCCCGAGAAGAAGGCGGAGGAGAAACACGAGAAGACGCCTGAAGCCGCGGCCCCCGCACCCTCTGCACACGAGAAGAAGGCGGAACACCCGCCGGCCCACGAGAAGGCCCCCGAGAAGAAGGCCGAGAGCCACCCTGCACCTGAAAAGAAGGCTGATACTCCCGCTGCATCCGAGAAGAAGGCCGAACAAGCGCCGGCCCAGCAATAACTTTTTTTCGTTTCTTTCAGGAAAACATACGACATCGATTCGCTCTGGCGGTAGATGCTGAGATCATCGGGATACCACGGCATCGGGATTTTATCCTGTTCGGGGGGGGGTGACGGGAGGGGGCGGAACCCCTCCCGATCCCATCCCGCGTGAGGATAGGGCGGTTCATTCACGGGACGGCCAGGTCGAGTTCCCGGAAAAAAGATACCGCCAATAAACCTGCCGTCTCTCTCACTGTGGATTCTTTGGGGAATCCGCCTGTCCCTGCCCCTTCATCATCTCTGCGGTGAGCCGCTCCCGCAGGTCGTCGAAGGGTACGCTCCGGCGCTTCGCCACCAGTACCACCGCTGCCTCCAGCCGGATCTTCCCGTCGAATTCTTCCTCTGTCACCCGGTTCACCTCTGCCGTCACCTGGGCAGGGGTGATCCCGTCCTTCGCGGCGGTCCGCTGGATCAGCTCCTGCGACGCCTGAACCGTCTCCAGGATGCGGGAAGACGGCCGGAATCCCACCGGTACCGTGACCGCGGAGAGGTCGAGGAGCGGCCGCACCCAGCCGTCGGTGGAGACCTCCAGGAGACCCTCCTCCGCCGCCCGCTCCAGGACACGGTGGGCCTCCTCCCGGCTCATCCACTTCCGGTCAATCGCCAGGTAGAAGACGAACTCGCTCTTCTTCAGCCGGTCCTTCCGTGTGTGCTTGAAGGGGGCCGCCACCGTGACGGGCAGGGTCACGGACAGGCACCCTTCAGGATATCCCGTACCGTGGTCGCGTCCATGGTCCCCTGGTCCCCTTCCCGTACCACCATGCACTCGCAGTGCCCGCCCTTATCCTCCACCCGCAGGAGGAAGATGTCCTCGGAGAGGGGGAACCGTCCCTGCCCGGAGAGGATGGTATCATGGATGATCAGGCGGAGATCCGCGGTCTCCGTGACCGTGTCCTCGAAGGGGGGGAGGGCGTCCAGCATCTCGAAGTTCATCCGGTTCGTGGCCAGCTGCACGAGGATCTGGCGTTTGACCAGCTCCTTCTCCCGCCGGTAGGTGCTGTGGGAGTCATGCAGCGTGTGCAGGCACCGGAGCACCTCCCCGAAGGGGCGGGGGAGGTCAAAGTCAAGGTCATAGGAGGTGGGAAACCGGTAATAGATTCTCCGCATCAGTATCCTATGGGGGGAGCGGAGGGTAAAAAGGGATGGGGTTGTTATTCGACAAGGATGGCGTTCACCACGCCGTCCTGCGAGGGCCGGGAGACGATCCTCGCCTTCCCGGCTTCCGTCCGGATGATGGCCCCCCGGGTCAGGATGTTCCTGCGGATGTAGTTGGGGTCTGCCCGGTTCTCCACCACCGTCTCGATCTTCACCCGGCGGCTGGTGCCGTCCTTCGGGTTGGCCACGTTGGCAAACTGGACCCGGAGTGCCCGGATCTTCACGTTGCCGCCGCGGGTACGGATCCGGCGGACCCGGGTCTCGCCGATGGTGGTATCGGTGGGTGCCCTCCCGATCTCAAAGCGCTTCTTCCGGCGCAGCGGGCGGTTCCTGCCGCCTGTCTCCCGCCGTATGGATCGACCCTGCCAGAGTATGGTATCACCCCGCTCCTTACCGAGAATCTATCTGGTTCTTTATCATTCGATGGAATGCTATTTAACCTCTCCGCTCACCCGAGGAGGGCATCCAGGAGAGGCTCCACGCCCTGGCCGGTTTTCAGGTTGGTCCGGTAGACCTTCATCCCGGGATGGTACCGGTGCATGTCCCGTTCCATCCGGTCCAGGTCGGCCCCGACGAGGGGGGCCAGATCCACCTTGTTGATGACCCCCAGGTGGGAGCTCCGGAAGATCATGGGGTGCTTGTTCACCACGTCGTCCCCCTCGGTGGAGGAGACGACCACGATCCGCTTCTCTGCCCCCAGCGAGAAATCGGTGGGGCAGACCATGTTCCCCACGTTCTCGATGAAGAGGAGGTCGATCTCATCCAGCGGGAGATCGTTGAGGGCGTGCTCCACCAGGTGGGCGTCCAGGTGGCATTCCTTCCCGGTGTTTACGTTCACCACCGGGATGCCCAGCGCCCGGATACGCTGGAAGTCGTCATCCCCGTACACGTCTCCGGCAATCGCACCTGCCGCGAGGCCCCGGGCCCGGAGCAGCGGCACGAACCGCTCGATGAGCGCGGTCTTCCCTGACCCGATGGCACCCAGCAGATCGAATGCCCGCACCCCGTGCCTTTTCAGGTGTTCCCGGTTGCTGTCGGCGATCCGGGTGTTCGCCGCGGTGATGTCCTTCTCGAGGTGGACGTCGATGTGGTGCATGCGTACAGATGGATCGCGAATCGGTTTATAGGTTCACACCCCCAAAGGTACAGACATGAAGGGTGCCGGGAAGAAGAAGGCGGCCGGGAAGAAGAAGGCGACCGCGACGGGGGGGGAAGCGGTGAAGGAGACTCCCGGGAAGGAGAGGGGTGTCGGCAAGCCGAAGGCCGGGGAGATACCGGAACGGATCCTGTACCCCTGCTACTTTGATGCGGGCCTCGCGCGGGGCCAGGGCCGGCGGGTTCCCCGGGGGATGGCGGTGGCAGGGCCCACACTCGATGACCTGGAGAGGGCGGTGAAACGGTGCGGGATCCGGCACCGGAAGGAGCCGAGGTCCCACCCGGCACACTGGTTCCGGAGGGAGGGGAGGATCGTGGCCGAGTGGAAGGGGACAAAGGAATCCCTGTTAAAAAAGGTGGCAGCGAAGCTGGAGGTGAAGGCGTGACCGGCATGTACGACCTCCATACCCACACCCTGCTCTCTGACGGCGAAATGCTCCCCATCGAGCTGATCCGGCGGGCATCGGTCCTGGGTTACACCACGCTCGCCATCGCCGACCACGTGGACCACAGCAACCTCTCGGAGGTGATCGCAGCGCAGCAGGAGGTGAAGGAGATGGCCGGGGAATACGGCCTTGCGTTCCTCTGCGGGGTGGAGATCACCCACGTCCCCCCGGCCTGCATCTCCGCTGTTGCCCGGAGGGCCAAGGAGGAGGGGGCCGAGGTGGTGGTGGTCCACGGGGAGACGATGGTGGAGCCCGTGGCCCCGGGGACGAACCACGCGGCCTGCATCTGCGACGACGTGGACGTGCTGGCCCACCCTGGCCTGATCAGCGTCCGGGATGCCCGCGAGGCGGCCCGCCGTTCCATCGCCCTGGAGATCACGTCCCGGGCAGGTCACAACCGGGCGAACGGCCACGTGGCCATGGTGGCCCGGGAAGCCGGCTGCATCGTGGTGGTGGACTCGGATGCCCACGGCCCCCACGATCTCCTTTCTGCGGGCGCGCGGCGGCTGGTGGCGCGCGGAGCGGGGCTCTCTCCCGCCGAGGCCCGCAGATCACTGGGTTTAAATATCTCCTCGTGGCTGAAGGAGAGAATCTGATATTTAAACATTGACACAATGTTTAAATACTTTCTTATCGAAAATATATATATTACCTTATCAGAAGGACAGTTCCGAGGTATTGACACGTGCGACTGGTAGGTCGTGTGGTCCATCACACCGGCAGACGTCTCTTCCTTGTCCACTGCGACGCGGCACAGCTGCCACGTCTCTACAGCGAGGTGACAGACCGGCGGCTGACACCGCTGGGCCGGATCGTGGACATCTTCGGGAAGGTGGAACATCCCTATGCCGCCGTGGCCTCGTATCCCGGAAGGACTCCCGAGACTGGCAAAAAAATCTATGCCAGGGATTAGGTGAACCCGACAATGCAGGAGACAGAGAAAGTAAAACTGCTCCAGAGCGAGCGTGAGGCGCTCCGGAAGCGGACCAAGGAGCTCGTGAAGGAACGCGAGCGGGTGGGCCAGGATGTGGCCGAGGCCGTCTGCCCCGAGTGCGGCGGCCGGCAGCTGGTCCACGACTATGAACGGGCCGAGCTGGTCTGCCAGAACTGCGGCCTGGTCATCGACGAGGATTTCATTGACCGTGGCCCCGAGTGGCGGGCCTTTGACAACGACCAGCGGATCAAGCGGTCCCGGGTCGGGGCGCCCATGACCTTCACGATCCATGACAAGGGCCTCTCCACCATGATCGACTGGAGGAACCGGGACTCCTACGGCCGGGCCATCTCGTCCAAGAACCGGGCCCAGCTCTACCGGCTGCGGAAGTGGCAGCGCCGGATCCGGGTCTCCAACGCGACAGAGCGGAACCTGGCCTTCGCCCTCTCGGAACTGGACCGGATGGCATCGGCACTGGGGCTGCCCCGGAACGTCAGGGAGACGGCTGCCGTGGTCTACCGGGACGCCGTGGACAAGAACCTGATCCGCGGCCGGTCCATCGAGGGTGTGGCGGCGGCAGCCCTCTACGCCGCGTGCCGGCAGTGCAGCGTCCCCCGGACCCTGGACGAGATCGCCGAGGTCTCCCGGGTCTCCCGGAAGGAGATCGGCCGAACCTACCGGTTCATCTCCCGGGAGCTGGGATTGAAGCTCCTCCCCACCTCGCCCATCGCTACGTGCCCCGGTTCTGCTCGGGCCTCAACCTGAAGGGAGAGGTCCAGTCCCGGGCCGTGGAGATCCTGCGGCAGGCAGGGGAGCGGGAGCTGACCAGCGGCAGGGGCCCCACCGGGGTCGCGGCGGCCGCCATCTACATCTCCTCCATCCTGGGCGGGGAGCGGCGGACCCAGCGGGAGGTGGCCGAGGTGGCGGGGGTCACCGAGGTCACGATCCGGAACCGGTACAAGGAACTGGCCGAGAAACTGGATATCGAGATCATCCTCTGATGTGTTCCCGGGATTGCCCCGAGCATCCTTTTTTCCGACAGTTCTTCACCACCATCCGTTCTTTTACTCCCGGGACCCGGGGACAACACCTATATTCCCGCTGTAGAAACGTATAGAGCATCAGGGTCCCCGCGGACCCGCAGCCATATGCGCCCGGCCTGCCGCCGGGCAGGGTGGAAGATCCTGGATGGTCCCGAAACACATCGGTCTCTGTGCCCTCATGCTCGCGGTCACGCTCGCCTGTGCGAGCCCCGTCGCAGCGGAGGCCATCGCCGTCTCCGGGGGCACCGGGGGGTTCATCCCGTCACAGCACGCGGACCGGTTCACGGTGGCGTGGGAATCGCCTTCCCCCGGCGACCACGTCCTCGACAGGAA
>JAJRDF010000179.1 GCA_028678555.1 Methanomicrobiales archaeon | reverse complement strand
CGGGCGGTCGGAGATGCCGTCCAGGATCAGCAGGAGCAGCCTGCGGGGTACCATGAAAAGAAGTTGATGGGGATCCTCTTTATAGTCACGTTCCGGTCACCCCGCGGGGATCCGTCCACGGGAGTGGCCCCGGGAGGGGAGCCCGCGTCACGGGATCCCCTTCCTCCGGCCGGTGAAAAGGAGAGGTGTTACCCCTGGAGGGGCGCCGGTGCAGGGGCCGGAGCCGGAGCGGGAGCCGGTGCCGGTTCCTGAACGGGGAGCGGTGCGGGTGCCGGCGCGGGGGACACGGCGCCGGTTTCGGGCCTGACACCGCCCTCCACCTTGGACTTGATGATCTCCACCCGGCGCACCGGGTAGATGGGTTTCACCAGCTTGAAGAGCTCCTTCGATACTTCGCCGGAGACCATGTCCTTCACAAAGGCGCTCATCTCCCGCTGGGCCGCGTAGGCGGCCAGGAACTGCAGGAGCGCGCCGCGGATGGCGTGGACCTGGCTCATGTTCGCCCGCGAGAGCGTGAGGCAGGTGATCGTGATCCGAAGGTGCGTCCCCTCCTTCGTCACCACCGGGATGATGGCATCCACCCGGGAGGTCCGGCGCTTGATCAGGGACCGCATGTAGTCCCGGGTCAGCTCGTGCCCGGCGAACTCGGTGTAGGCCGCGTCGCCGGCCACCTGGTTCACCCTCACCCGGATCTTGATGTGCTGCTTTGTGTAGTCCTGGGTGATCTCTCCGAGCGTGGTCTGCATGATCCGGCCCATCACCGAGGCCGGATCACTGGAGATGGTGTCGCCGACGTAGGTCTTGCCAAAGACCTCCGGCACATGGACACGGTACCACGTTTTCGCCTTCCAGCCCTCTACCTTCCGTCCAATCTGACTCTTCTTTGCCATACGAAATACACCTCTTACAGGAATCTGAATATCTCCTTCAGTTCACCGACCCGGGATGCCACGCCTTCGGGCCACCGGGCAGGATCGAACCCTTTCTGTGCGAGAAACGCCGCGGTCCAGCGCTCGAGGCCTATCCCCGAGCACCCGGACCAGCAGGGCTCCCCGCTCTGGATCTTCACATTGAACCCTTTCGGGTACTTGTCGCCGTTCACCGATACATTCTGGAACTCGAGCCATGTCCCGCTGTAGGGCAGGAACGCCTCGTAGTCCGTGGTCCCCACGGTCTCACAGCCGCAGGCCCCCACCATGCCCTCCTGGGCCATGAACCAGGGGGTGACCCGGGCGGACCTCCACTCCAGCTCCAGCACCTCTTCAAAGACGCCCCGGTAGACCTGGTGGAGCTGCTCGGCCATCTCGCCGGTCTGGGCCGCGGTGCCGAGCCAGACCAGCTCGATCCGGTGGAACTCGTCCACCCGCTCGATGCCATGGATCCCGCCGCTCTCGTAGCGGTGGGAGGTCCCGCTCCGGTCAAAGATCCGGACCGGGAGCGTCCCCTGTGCCAGTGTCCGCCCCTGGACAAACGGCCAGAACGACGGGCACTGGGCATAGCAGAGGGCGCCGATGGGCCCGTCCACCTTCTCCCGCACGAGATCCACCGGGACCTCGCCTGTCACCTTGAAGTGGTCGGACACGTCCTCCCAGAAGGCGGGGTCCCTCGTCTTCGGGGTGCAGACGTAGTAGATCTCGGGATACACCCCCTTTGCATGGCCGGAGCGGGAGAGGACGTCCCAGGTGTCCACCTTGGGGAAGACCATCTCGGAGAATCCCAGGGGTCCCAGGATCCGCTCCTCCACGATGGACTGGAATGCCCGGAAGAGCTGCACTGCCTGGGGGCCATAGATCCACTGCCCCCGGGAAGCCCCGTGCCGGATCCAGTGGCGGGCCTCCATCTCCTCCGTCGGGTTCCCCTGGTACACCCGCTCCTTCGGGCCACTCTCGTAAACCAGCTCCCAGTGTTCGGTCTTGCCGCCGTACTCCCGGGCCTGGATCTTCTCCTCGACCAGGTTCAGGATCCGGTCGGGGATCCGGTGCTCCAGGTCCGCGGCCGAGACGGCCAGGTCCAGGGTCACCGTCCCGGATCGCCGCTCTACCGACCGGATGAAGGGGAGCCGGGGGATGGCACTGTCAGGCACATCTCCCGTGAGCACCACCGCGAACCGGGTGACGAGGATCTCCCGGATCCCGACCTGGTGCTTCCCCAGGACGCCGGCCAGGTGCTTCCGGAACCGGAAGAGCGCGTCGTGGGCACGGGTATAGCCCCCGCTCTCCAGGACGAGGTGGAGGGTGGTTCCCCCGACAGACCAGGAGGTGATCCTCCCGACCTCCTCCCGCGGCACCCCCTTGGGCACGCCCTTCACAAAGAGGGTGTCATTGGCCTCCGCCACGGCCCTCTCGAGAGCTGCCACCGCCTCCCCCGACGGTTCGCGGCTGCACTGCAGGTCCGCACTCAGGGTAAAACGTGGCTGCACAGGTCCTCCACCACCGCGAGATTCATCAGGTAGTCGTCCACCGATGCAATGGCTGACCGGAGGGGCATTCCCGCCAGGGTTGACATCACGGTTCCCCCCTCTGCCGTCGTCTCCATCCCCTTCAGGTTGTCGGGGGAGAGTGCCCCTGCCGCCACCGCTGGCATGCGGTGCAGCGTCCGGATCATGGCACTGATCTGCATCATGCCGCCACCGCCTCCCGCAACGCCGCGGTGAACCCCTCCAGGGATCCCGCCGGGATCACGGCATCGGCACTGTGCCGGTTGCCGGAAGCCCTGCCGCCGTAACCCCGGGCGGCCGCGTCCACCGCCGCCTCCAGGTTCGCCCGGGAAGGGGTGATTGCCCGGACTGCCACCCGCACCATCTCTCCATACGGAGCCAGGACCACGACAGGCTGCTCAGGAGCGAGCGTTGCGATCAGGGCATCGGCAACGGCAGGGGCGGTGGCGGGATCCGCCACCT
>JAJRDF010000178.1 GCA_028678555.1 Methanomicrobiales archaeon | reverse complement strand
GGGGACTGGCTCCCTCTGAAGGGGGCCTCCTTCCCGTTGGGGGGGGGCAAAACTCTATCACCTCTGGGCCGGAAGGCTAGTCCATGCCAGAACGAACACCGTTGCAGATCCTGATCTTCACCCTCATATTCCTCTTCGGCGTGTGGATGGCGTACTCGCTCGTTACGGCAACGGGGAACCTCTCATTCCTCTGGGTGGCCGTGATCATGGGAGCCATCGGGCTCCTCATCGCCGCCGCGTTCAAGATCGCCGACCAGTGGGAGAGGGCGGTCGTTCTCAGGCTGGGGAACTTCCGGGGACTGCAGGGTCCGGGGCCGTTCTTCATCATCCCGCTCGTGGAGCGGGTGGCCTACTGGATCGATCACCGGATCATCACCACCACCTTCAAGGCGGAAAAAACCCTCACCAAGGACACGGTGCCCGTGGACGTGGAGGCGGTCCTCTTCTGGAAGGTGGTCAACACCGAGAAGGCGGCGCTCGCTGTGGAGGACTACCGGAGCGCCATCTCCTGGGCCTCCCAGACAGCGCTCCGGGAGGTGATCGGCAAGTCCTTCCTTGCCGATATGCTGGAAGGGCGGGAGAAGCTGGACAAGGAGCTGCAGGTCATCATCGACCTGCGGACCGAGCAGTGGGGAGTGAAGATCTCATCGGTGGAGATACGGGATATCCTGATCCCGACAGAGCTGCAGGACGCCATGTCCATGCAGGCGCAAGCCGAGCGGGAGCGGCAGGCCCGGATAATCCTGGGCGATTCCGAGAAGCAGGTGGCGGCAAAGTTCGAGGAGGCAGCACGATCATACGTGCATAATCCCACCGCGCTGCACCTGCGGGCCATGAACATGCTCTTCGAGGGGCTGAAGACCCGGGGAGCCATGATGGTGGTGGTGCCTGCCTCCATCCTGGACTCCATGTCGCTCGGCGACACCACCGGCATCGTGGCCCTGGCACGGACCATGGAAGAGGAGAAGGAGCGGAAGGAGGAGATGGGAGAGGGCGGGGAGACACCGCCGCCCGGGCAGAAAGGGAAGAAACCGGGATACTGACCTCCTCCTCCCCCCGGTCCCACCCCCATGAGGACAACCTCTTCTGACTTCACTCACTCCGGAGTGTGGCTCCTCCTTCCCGGGCAGCAGGGATTCAGCCGTGTCCACCTTCAGAACAATCCCGCATCTGCGGCCCGCTGCAGCAGCTGAAGTACCTCGTCGTCGGTCAGGTCGTGCCACTCCCGGTAAGCGTCGGCCACTGCAAAGGAGGATCCGGTCCGGGTATTCAGGCAGAGGACCAGGTCCGCCGACGCCGCCACCCGGTGCACGGCCGACTGTGACCCGGTGGGTACTGCGACGAGGATCCGACGTGGCGCCTCTGACCGGATGGCATCCACCGCGGCGAGCATCGTGTAGCCGGAGGCGAGGCCGTCATCCACAATCACGGCGTCCCTGCCCCGGAACCCGGGACCTCTCCTCCCGGCAGTGAACTTCTCTATCCGTTCCCGGATGCCGGCACGGGTCCGGGCAACGGCATCTGCCACCTCTTCACGGGAGAGGCCGAGGTGGGGAAGAAGATCCTGGTTCAGAAAGACCCGGCCGTCCCAGGTGACGGCCCCGAATCCCGCCTCGGGGTTCCAGGGGATCTGGATCTTCCGCACCACGGCCAGGTGGAGGGGTGCCCGGAGGGCCAGGGCCAGGGGTACCCCCACCCCCACTCCTCCGGCAGGGATCGCAGAGATGACGGGGTCTGTGAGATCCGGGATGCCCGAGACGAGGGGTGCCAGGAGACGCCCCGTCTCCTCCCGGTCCCGAAAGACCCTGACCCGATCCCTCAACCGGGGATCTTCCCGGATACGCTCGCCTGTATCCCCCATGTCCCGTTCCTCATCCAACCCTGTGCCCGGATGAGGATAAGGTTTCCCCCGGGACACCTTCATCTCCCCTGCGGGACCAGATCTCCCCCATGCAGGAGATGGAACTCACACCCGTCGGGGTGGTCCGCTCCCCTTACCGGAAACGGGGGGATGCCCCCCGGCAGGGGAGGCTCTCCCCGGGGGAGTCGATCATCGAGATCCGCCCGGAATACGGGGAGTGCCTCCGGGATATCGCCGACCACCCGCACCTCCTTGTCTTCACCTGGTTTCACCGGTCCCGGCGGGATGTCCTGATCGCCACTCCGCCCGGATCCGCGAAAGAACACGGTGTGTTTGCCACCCGCTCTCCCGAACGGCCCAATCCCCTGGGGCTGTGCCTGGTGGATCTGGTGAAGGTGGAGGGCCTCCGCATGACGGTGCGGGGCCTGGATGCACTGGACGGCACACCTGTGGTTGATATCAAGCCGTTTTTCCGTGACCTGGACTGCCCCCCCCTCCCCGCTCTCTGAAACGTTCTGAGAATGTGATATGTCGGTATCCAGTATTCCCCGATGACGGGTGGGACGCTCTCGGGGGCTCACCGCCCCCGCCGCGTGGGCACCCCCGCCGGTGTTCCGGGACCCGGTGATCCATCCCGGCCCAAAGACCGGCGTGGCGGGCAATCCTCACGCGGAGGGGCCGGGAGGGGGCCTGCCCCCTCCCGCATCATATGCCGGAGCCGGTCTCTGGCGAATATCCCATCCCCCATCATCCATCCCTCCCGCAGGGTGGCTACCTCATCTTTATCATGCTCCGGTGTCACATTTTGTGCTGCAAACAGGGATTCTCCCCAGCTAGGAACGAGCGACCATGTCCAAGAAGAAGGCAGCAAAGACGGGGGCACCGGCCCCGGAGGGATGCGATGGCGTCTGTGAAACCTGTCCGTCCCGTGATCCGAACACCCAGGAGTGCAGCGGGCTCCCCCCGAAGGCAAAGATCAATGTGAAGCATGTGATCCTCGTTCTCTCGGGGAAGGGTGGCGTGGGCAAGTCCACGGTCGCCGTGAACCTG
>JAJRDF010000177.1 GCA_028678555.1 Methanomicrobiales archaeon | reverse complement strand
ACGTTGACTCCTTCTGCCCGATGGAGAAGCAGTACTGGATGCTGAAGGTGATCCTCTCCTTCTACGAGCGGACCAGCGCCGCCATGGCCCGGGGCATTTCCCTCGCCAAGGTGATCAAGCTCCCCGTGAAGGCCGAGATCGGCAGGATGAAGGAGCTCGCCGATGTGGAGAAGATCAAGCCGCTGATCCCGGAGATCGAACGTGCGATCGGAACCCTGGAGGTGGAACGGTGACGGGGAAGAGCCTGGCCACCCGGGAGACGAGAACCGTCCACTACGTATCCGGCCCCCTGATCTTTGTCCAGGCGGTAAAGGGGGTCTCCTTCGGGGAGATCGCCCGGATCATCCTTCCCGGCGGGGAGGTGAGGACCGGGCAGGTGCTGGACATCTCCCGGGACATGGCCGTGGTCCAGGTCTTTGAGGGGACAAGCGGTATCGACAACAAGCTGACCGGTGTGCAATTCACCGGGGAACCCTTCCGGATCGATGTCTCGCCCGACATGCTGGGACGGACCTTCAGCGGTGTCGGGAAACCCAGGGACGGGGGACCCGAGATCTTCCCTGAGTCGAGTGTTGACATCAATGGCATGCCCATTAACCCGTATGCCAGGGACAAACCGGCCGACTTCATCCAGACCGGGATGTCAGTGATTGACGGCCTGAACACGCTCGTGCGGGGGCAGAAGCTGCCCATCTTCTCGGGCGCCGGCCTTCCGGCCAACAAGCTCGCGGCCCAGATTGCCCGTCAGGCCCAGGTGCGGGGGGAGGGGGAGCAGTTCGCGGTGGTCTTTGTTGCCATGGGGATCACCTACAAGGAGGCCTCCTTCTTCATACGCGACTTCGAGCGCACGGGAGCTCTCGAGCGGGTAGTCTTCTTCATGAACCTGGCCGACGATCCCACCATTGAACGCCTCGCGACACCGCGGTGTGCCCTCACCGCGGCCGAGTTCCTGGCCTACACCCACGACCTCCACGTGCTCGTCATCCTCACGGACATGATCAACTACTGCGAGGCCCTCCGGGAGATCTCCACGGCCCGCGAGGAGGTCCCCGGGCGGAGGGGGTACCCCGGCTACATGTACACCGACCTTGCCACGATCTACGAGCGGGCAGGGAGGATCAAGGGCAGGAAAGGCTCCATCACCCAGATCCCAATCCTGACCATGCCGGACGATGACATCACACACCCGGTGCCGGACCTCACCGGCTACATCACCGAAGGGCAGATCGTGCTCTCTCGGGACCTCTTCCGGCGCGGGGCTGACCCACCGGTCGACGCCCTGCCCTGCCTCTCGCGGCTGATGAACCTGGGCATAGGTCCCGGGAAGACCCGGGAGGACCACCGGAACGTGGCGGACCAGCTCTATGCTTCCTACGCCTACGGGAGGGACCTCCGGCGCCTGGTGGCCATCGTCGGTGAAGAGGCCCTCACCGAGCTGGACAAGAAGTACCTGAAGTTTGCAGACGAGTGCGAGAAGAAGTTCATCACCCAGGGGGACGAGAACCGGACCCTGGAACAGACCCTCTCCATTGCCTGGAACCTCTTCACCATGCTCCCGGAGGAGGAACTGAAGCGGATCAAGATGGACTACATCCGGAAGTACCACCCTGTCCAGGGAAAGGGATGACCCATGGAGCAGGTGAATCCCACCCGGATGGAACTCCTGAAAAAAAGGGCGCAGATCCGGCTGGCCGAGCAGGGTCGCGACCTCCTGCGGGAGAAGATGGACGCGCTGATCCGGGAGTTCTTCAAGATCATGGACACCGTGTCCGACAGCCGGGAGAAACTGGAGATCGTAGCCGACGCGGCGCAGCGATCCCTCATCGTGGCCCTCGCGGTGGATGACTCGGTTGCCCTGAAGTCCGCGTCGTTTGCCACCCGGAAAGCATTCACGCTGGATATCCGTGGCAAGAATGTGATGGGGGTCCCGGTGCCAGTGATCGAGAAGAAGAGGCTCGGGAGATCCATCTTTGAGCGGGGCTACAGTATCATCGGGGTTTCGGGGAGGATCGACGAGGTGGCAGAGAAGTACGAGGCAGAGCTGGACCTGGTGGTGGAGCTGGCCGAGACCGAGACGTCCCTGAAACGCCTCGGCGGGGAGCTCCAGATGACGCGGAGACGGGTGAATGCGCTGGAGCAGGTTCTCATCCCCGATCTCAAGCGGCAGGAGAAGTACATCGAGACCACCATCGATGAACGCGAGAGGGAGGATCTCTTCCGGCTGAAGAAAGTGAAGAAGATCATCCAGCGCAAGAAGGCAACCACGCAATCCCGCGGCCACACGTGACGGCCGGCCCCCTCCCTCCTCCCGTACCCCTGGGCCGTACGCTCCACAGGAAGCAGTACCGTTACGCGAGAAGACCGGGACCGGCCCCTGGATCCCTGTCTAGATATACGCGTCCAGGATCCCGCGTACCTCATCCACCGCCGTGTTCTCCACCATCTTCCCTTTCCTCGTTTCCTTCCCGATCCGGATGATCTTTTCCACGTCTTTCTTCTTCAGCTTGGCAAAGGAACACCGTTCCCACAGCGCCCGTTCCATCGCCACCCAGGTTTCGCCGAGGATGTACTTCAGGATCTCCAGTTCTGCCGGTGAGAAGACCCTGAACTCGGTCCCCAGGCTCCTGCGCACCTTCTCGATGACGACTTCGACCGCCCTCTCCTTCTGGATCTGGAAGAGCCTCCGTCCCCGTTCATCGTTGGTAATCTCAGGCATCTCTCTCC
This sequence comes from Methanomicrobiales archaeon, assembly GCA_028678555.1. Classification (GTDB taxonomy): domain Archaea; phylum Halobacteriota; class Methanomicrobia; order Methanomicrobiales; family JACTUA01; genus JAJRCY01. The sequence goes on along the minus strand of JAJRDF010000177.1, from coordinate 213 downwards.
CCCCCACCTTCACACCATTCTACCGGCCCCCACGTGAAGAGCTTTTCGGTGCTCCTGCTGCAGCCGGACCGGGGTACCGGCCCACCGGCTATCATTTTATATCGAAACCCTCATCTATTCTGTGAATATGGAGAGCTTCCCTCCCCTGCTCCCTGCCGGAAGAACTGAGAGAATTCCTCGCGTGGTGAACCATGTTTGAAAAGGTGCTGTTTT
>JAJRDF010000176.1 GCA_028678555.1 Methanomicrobiales archaeon | reverse complement strand
ACCTCGTCGGGGAGGATCCGTTCGGCGTCGGCAAAGACGGGCCGGTCGTGGTTGAAGAGAACGGTGATCTGGCCGGTGGGATCCTCCAGCTCCACGAGCCGGTTCCCCCTCCCGGTGGTCCGGACGTCCATGACCATCCCGATGGCGGCGGCCTCCTGCTGCCGGTACCGGGTGGTCTTCACCAGGGCCTCGATGGGGATGGCGGTGGTCCGGGTCCGGATCATCTCCGAGAGCCGCGTGTACCGGTCCCGGAAGTACTGGAAAAAGTCCTCGAACCGGTTGGTGGATCCCGCGGTCCCCGCAGCACCGCTGATCAGCTCCACCGAGGGATCGGCCGCAAACCTGGCCCCGTCCTTCTCCCGGTGGAGGTCCGGGAGGTGCCGTGTGGAGACGACCAGGGTCTCCGGGGGAATCCCCGCGATGATCCGGTCAACCAGCGCCGGGTCGTTCTTCTCCCGGAGGTAGGAGAGCACGTCGGGGTGCACCTGGAGCCGGGTCGCGAGGAACCGCTCCACGATCTCCTGTTCCGAGAGCATCGATCCTCCGGTTCAACCTCCGGCCTCATCTGTGTTGCCATCGCTCTGCTGCGGTACCGAGGGCAGCCTCACTACCCTTATGTAGTCGGGGCACGTACCTCCCTCCAGCATCTCCATGGTGGATCCTGGCCCCCTCTCCCGCGCGCGCTCGGCGCTGCAGCGGTACCGTGAAAACAGCCACTGGGCGGCGGTCCTCTCCCGCGAGGTCCTCTGGCTGGTGGTGGTGGTGGGGGGGATCGCCCTCGGCCTCTTCCTGGCCTGCGGGACCTGGCCGGCCGTCGTGGCCGTGGAGTCAGAGAGCATGGTCCCCAACATGCAGGTGGGGGACCTGGTGGTGGTGGTCGCCAAGGACCGGTTCGGTGAGATCCGGACCTATGAGGACGGGGCAGCAACCGGCTACGAAAAGTTCGGGATGTACGGGGATGTCATCGTGTACCGGCCCAACGGGGCCGGATCCGTGCACCCCATCATCCACCGGGCCATGCGGTACGAGGAGAATGTGACCTCCTTCCAGAACCACGTCTACCCGGAACCACAGACCGGGTACCTGACCAAGGGGGACAATAACCAGCTCTATGACCAGGGCACCTATTACCCCGGTATTGGCTTCATTGAACCGGTGGAGGAGCAGTGGGTGGTGGGAAAGGCCCTCTTCTCGGTTCCGCTCCTGGGGTACCCCACCCTTCACTACCTGGAGTTTGCGGCGGTCGTGGTGGTTATCATGATCCTGTACGAGCTCTGGAGCGGGAGGAAAGAGGAAGCCGCCCCGGCTGAGAAGAAAAAAACGCGGAAGAAGAAGAGGTGAACAGGCATGGATCTCACGACACTGGCGGACCGGATCCTCTCCGGGGAGCGGCTTACCGAAGAAGAGGGCCTCACCCTCCTGCGGGTGACCGGCCGGGACATCTGGAAGGTTGCCGACGCCGCTGACCGGGTCCGGGAGGCGAGGGTGGGGAACACCGTTACCTATGTCCGCAACCAGAACATCAACGTGACCAACCTCTGCGTGAACCGCTGCGGGTTCTGCGGGTTCTCCCGGAAGCCCGGTGACCCCGATGCCTACGTCCATGGCCGGGAGACGATAGTGGAAAAGGCCAGGGAAGCGAAGGGCCGGGCTGTCACCGAGATCTGCACGGTCTCGGGTCTCCACCCGGACTTTGATGTGGAGTCCTATGCCGATATCTACCGCTGGATCGGGGAAGGGGCGCCGGGGGTCCACATCCATGCCTCAAACCCCATGGAGGTGGCCTATGCCGCCCGGAAGAGCGGGATCCCGACCGGTGAGGCCCTCCGGATCATGAAGGAGGCAGGCCTCTCCTCCCTCTGCGGGACCGCCGCCGAGATCCTCGTTGACGACGTGCGGAAGGTGATCTGCCCCCAGAAGATCAGCACCGCCGAATGGGTCCGGATCATCCGGGAAGCCCACGGGATGGGGATCCCCTCCACGGCCACCATCATGTACGGCCACTGCGACTCGGAGGAGGACCGGATCCGGCACCTCTCCATTCTCCGTGAGATCCAGGACGAAACCGGAGGCTTCACCGAGTTCGTGCCCCTCTCCTTCATCCACCGGGAGACGCCGCTGTTCCGGGCGGGAAAAGCCCGGGCAGGGGCCACCGGGCGGGAGGATCTCCTCCTCTTTGCCGTGTCCCGGCTCTACCTGGACAACATCCCCCACCTGCAGTCCTCGTGGGTGAAGCTGGGGACCAAGCTCGCCCAGCTGGCACTCCTCTCCGGGGCCGATGACCTTGGCGGTACCATGTTCGAGGAGAGCATCTCCAAGGGAGCCGGCGCCCGGGACACGGATTACCTGGACCCGGCAGAGATGCGCCGGATGGCAGAGGACCTGGGACGGACCCTCCGCCAGCGGACCACGCTTTACCGCCTGGTCTGAGGCGGCGCCGTGGGATCGCGGTACCGCCTAATCTGAGGGTTTCACCAGGGCGACGATCTTATCGCCCACCTTCCGTGCGGCGGTGAGGGCCCTTTTGTCCTTCAGCACCTCGCCCGCCAGGTAACCCCGGCCGCAGACGCCCCCCAGGTACGAGAACTCGTGGGAGGAGAAGAACCCCTCGATGGTCTGCAGTGCCCGCTTCCCCCCTTTATCGGCGCAGCAGGCCACGGCCACGGCCTTTCTCCCGGCGAGCCGGCGGTCATGGTACAGGGAATAGGTCCGGTCAATGAAGTTCTTGAGATGTCCGTTGACATCATAGTAGTAGGTGGGGGACCCGAGGATCAGCACCTCACAGGCCATAACCCGGTCGATGACCTCGTGCCAGTCATCGTTCATGATGATGCAGTGCCGCTCCCGCTTGCAGTTCTCGCACCCCAGGCAGGGCTTGATCACCTTGTCGGCCAGCGTGATGTACTCGGTCTCAACCCCCGCGGCCTTCACCCGGTCC
>JAJRDF010000068.1 GCA_028678555.1 Methanomicrobiales archaeon | reverse complement strand
GGATGTCGGTCCGGCAGTTTTTTGCCCGGGGGGATACGTGCGATTTTGATGCTGCCAAAAATACTCCCGTACCTGATTCCTGCCACGAGCTGGCCGAGTTCAGCATTCTCGCCAGCAAGAAGGATCCCTTCGACCCCATGGAGCGGGCGCTGGTCCGGCTCGGGGACGGGGACTTCGGGAGAACCGAGCATGTCCACCGCAACTGGGAGCTGGTCCAGGAATACCCGCTCTCCGAGGCACTGCTGGCCATGTCCAATGTCTGGCGATCCCCCGGGGGCAGCGAGTACGTGATCGCGGCAAAAGGGGCCCCGGAGGCAATTGCCGACCTCTGCCATTTCGATCCTGCCCGCTTCCAGGACCTGGCAGGTCATATCGACCGCATGGCTGCAGAAGGGCTCCGGGTGCTGGGCGTTGCCCGGGCCTTCTTTACGAGGACAGATCTCCCCGATGGCCAGCACGATTTTCCGTTCGAGTTCCTGGGGCTCATCGGTTTTGCGGATCCGGTCAGGGACGGGGTTCCGGCCGCCGTGGCAGACTGCGGTTCCGCGGGGATCCGGGTGGTCATGATTACCGGCGATTATCCCCTGACAGCCCAGAAAGTCGCCCGGACGATCGGTCTCCGGAACCCGGAACAGATCCTCACCGGGGCTGAACTGGAGGGGATCGGGGGGGATGATCTGGGGAACCGCATCGGGACCACGTCCATCTTTGCCCGGGTGGTACCGGAACAGAAGCTCCGGATTGTCAACGCGCTGAAAGCAAACCGCGAGGTGGTGGCGATGACCGGGGATGGCGTCAACGATGCCCCGGCCCTGAAATCCGCGGATATCGGGATCGCCATGGGCGGGAGGGGCACCGACGTGGCCCGGGAGGCTTCGTCGCTCGTCCTCCTGGACGACAACTTCACCTCCATCGTCTCCGCGGTGCGGATGGGGAGGAGAATCTATGACAACCTGAAGAAGGCGATGGCCTACATCCTCTCCATCCATGTCCCCATCGCGGGGATGTCCCTCATCCCCGTGCTCTTTGCCATGCCCCTCGTCCTCCTCCCGATTCACATCGTCTTTTTGGAGCTGATCATTGATCCGGTCTGCTCCATTGTCTTTGAATCGGAACCCGAGGAGAAGGACGTGATGGAGCGGCCTCCCCGGAGGAGGGAGGAGCGGCTCTTCACGCGCCGGACCCTGGCCCTCTGCCTCATGCAGGGGGCGGTGGTGCTGGCCATCGTTCTCACCATCTACGCGGGGGCCCTCCTGCGCGGTCTGGGGGATGCAGAGGTCCGGACCCTGACCTTCACCACCATCGTCATCGCCAACCTGTGCCTGATCCTGACGAACCGGTCCTGGTCAATGACCCTCTCGACCACGCTGAGAACTCCCAACCGGGCGCTGTCATGGGTGATGCTGGGGACGATCGCCTGCCTCGGACTGGTCCTCTTTATCCCGGCCCTCCAGGACCTCTTCCGGTTCGCGCCTGTCCCGCCCCTCTCCCTGGCCGTTGCCGCAGGTGCCGGTGTCTTCTCCATCCTCTGGTTCGAGGCCTTCAAGTACTGGACCGGGAACCACTCCACCAGATGACGCCGGCGCCCCCGCTGCAGCCCCGCGGGGGCAGTATTCGGACATGGTGAGTCGGTATCTCGTATTCGTGGATGACTGGTGGGACGCTCTCGGGGGCTCACCGCCCCCGCCGCGTGGGCACCCCCCGCCGGTGTCCTGTCACTGGTAACTCCCTGCGGAAAACACCGGCGTGGCGTGACATCCTCACGGGGGTGGGACCGGGAGGGGGTCTTCCCCTCCCGCACCTGATCCCGTAATCCACCTCGATCGAAGAGCCGGTCCGCCATGGATCCTCCTTTCCCTATCGAACAGCACTCGGAAAATCCTCTGCTGAATCGACACACCCACGAATACTCTATCGTTCCGGATGACCCACCACTGAGTAACGCAGCCGGCCGTGACCGGGGAGAATCGATGGAAAACACCGACGCAGGGACGCAGGAACCGCCGTCCGCAATCCTCTTTGACCTGGACAACACGCTCGTTGACCTGGTCCATGCGAAGAGGGAGGCGTGCCGGGCCATTGTCCGGGAGGCAGGAAGGGGCGATCCCGATGTGCTCTTCTCCTATTTCCTCCGGGAAGATCACGGGTTCGAAGATCCCCGGAACATCCTGGACTTCCTCTCAGATCACGGGATCCAGTCCCGGGAGACCGGGGACGCGTGTATCCGGATCTACGAGCGGATCAAGATCCACTGCACGCAGGCCTATCCCGGCGTCATGGAGCTTCTTGAGGAACTCCGGGGCCGGGGGATTGCCCTCGCCATCGTGACGGATGCGAACCGGGAGAATGCCGGAAAACGCATGGAGAAGGCCGGTATCTCCCGCTTCTTCGGGTGCCTGGTCACCCCGGAATCCACGGGAACCTGGAAACCCTCCCCGGAACCCTTCCTCCATGCGCTGGACTCCCTCGGAATCCCGCCGGGAGAAGGGATGGCCGTGGGGGACAGCCCGCGGCGGGACATCGCCCCTGCCCGTGCCATCGGCCTCACCACCGTGTACGCGGCCTACGGGGACCGGTTCGCCGGGACACGGGGGGAGGAGACCCCCGCCCACCACACGATCCACCGCCCGCTGGACCTGCTGGATCTCATTCCCGATCCGGACGCCGGCACCCGGTGAGGCCGCAGAGCAGTGCCGCCACCAGTACCAGCACCGACAGGAGGATCACGGTGGTGGAGCCCTGGAGCAGGATGCCGATGTAGGGGATCCCGGGCAGCAGGTGCCAGCCGGGGAAGTCCAGGGCATACACGATCCGGGCCATCGTGATGAAACCCAGGACTGCCGGGGCCAGGTACTTGGTGACCGGATACACCACCTTCAGCCACCCCGGTTCGGATCCCATCTCCTTCTCCAGGAGCCCCCTCCCCGCATACCAGGTGAAGACCACGGCAATGAGGAGGGCGGTGACAGGAAGGGCCATGGTTCCCACGGTCTCATCAAGGAGATCCAGGATCCGGATCCCTCCCACCGAGAGGGCGATGCCCGTGTACGAGAGCGCAGACGGGAGCCCGATGAGGATGACGAGCCCGGTCAGGAGCAGGGTGACCCGGCGGCGGGATAGCCCCGTGGATCCTTCCACCGATGCCACGCCCACCTCCAGCATGGAGATGGCCGAGGTGAGGGCTGCCGCAAAGAGCAGGAAAAAGAAGGCCACGGCAAAGGCCCGGCCGAAGGGCATCAGGGCAAAGGCACGGGGCAGGGTGGTGAAGGCCAGCTGGGCCCCCATGGATGGTTCCAGGCCAAACGTGAAGACCAGCGGGAAGATCACGAGACCGGCCAGCATCGAGGCCAGCGTGTCGGCTGCCGCGATGATCAGCGAGGACCGGCCAATTCTGATCCCCCGGTCCATATAGGCCCCGTACGTGATCAGTATCCCGTAACCCACCGACAGTGAGAAGAAGGCCTGGCCCACAGCAGCAGACCAGATCCCCGGATCTCCCAGCACCGAGAAGTCAGGGGTCAGGAAGTAGGTGATCCCCTCATTGAAACCCGGAAGCGTGACGGCATAGACCACCATCACCCCCAGGATCAGGTAGATGAGGGGGAGGAGGATCGTCGTGATCCGTTCGATGCCCCCCCTCACCCCCAGGGAGATGATTCCCCCGGTGGCGAGGGCAGAGACGATGAAGAAGAGCAGGGGAAGGGGCGACCCGGTGAACCCGTCAAAGGAGACGGCGGATCCCGTGGCAGCAAAGCAGAGGTAGGCCAGGGTCCAGCCGGTGATCACCAGGTAGTAGGAGAGGATCAGGAAGACGATCACACAGATGAGCCAGCCGATGATCCGGAACCGGTCCCGGACAGTGTGGAAGACCGTTACCACATCCCCGCGATAATGCCGCCCGGCCGCCATCTCCAGTGCAAGGAGGGGAACCCCGCAGACAAAGACCGCCAGAAGGTAGGGGATCAGGTAGGCCCCGCCGCCGTTCTGCCCCACGACCGACGAGAACCGCCAGATGTTCCCGATACCCACCGCGGACCCGATGGCGGCCAGCAGGAACCCGAGCCTGGACGACCACTGTTCCATCCTCCACCCCGTTACCAGACACCAGATTCGCCCTGATGGGTAAGGAATATTGCGGTGCCGGCCCGGGTAACGGGTGCAGGGTTGGGAGAAACCGGAGAATAGGCTTCTAGGATCCGGCCCGCGGCTTCTTCAGCGCCCCGATGGCCACGTCCACGATGGCGCCGAGGGCTTCCGGGTTCCAGTGCTCGGAATTGAGGACGATGTCGTAGCGGGAGAGGTCGCGGATGTCGATGCCGTAGTAGTGGAGGTAGCGGGTGTACTCGCAGTCCTCCCGCTGGATGGCCAGGTCGCGGGCGGTATATTCGTCGGTCCCGTCCCGCTCGGCGATCCGCCTGGCCCTGCACGCAATGGGAGCATGGAGCCAGATCTTCAGGTCCGCGTCCTCCACCATCCAGCCGGAGAGCCTCCCCTCGGCCACGATCCGGTCCCTGCCGGCGGCCACCTCCTTCTGCCGTGCGTCGATCATGGCATCGATGGAGACGTCCTTCTCGGCCAGGGCCCCGAACTCTGCGAGCGTCATCCCACGCTCCCGGGCCAGCTCCCGGAACAGCTCCCCGGCGGAGATCAGCTCGAACCCGTGGGTTCTGGCCAGGTACCGGGCGAGGGTGGTGGTCCCGCTCCCCGGGGGACCGCTCACCGTGATCCGCATCAGATGCCCCCGATGTGCATCCGTATCAGATGCCCCCGATGTGCATCCGCATCAGATGCCCCCGATGTTCATCGCCTTCCGGATGACCTGGGAGAGGGCGAGGGAGCAGATCATGTACCAGAGTATCCAGGTGGGAACGATCCAGAAGGCTGCTTCCGTCAGCGCCTTCGCGCCGATGTAGGGAAAGACGATCAGGCTGTCGGAGAGCAGCGGGAGCCGGTAGAGCAGCCACAGGAAGATGGGGATGGAGATGACCATGATGTATCCCATGGGCTTGAACTGCTGCCGGGACATCTCCAGCTGGTCCTTCATCATCTTGTCCCGCTTCCCCTCCAGTTTCTTGATCCTCTTCTCATCACCGGAGAGCTGGGCCTCGCGGTACTCCCGCTGGAACTCCTTCGCCCGCGCCTGCACCTCCTGCATCCTGTCGTAATCGATGGTGTACTTCTGGATCAGGGAGGTGGAGATGCCCGTGAAGGCCGAGAGGATCAGGATCACGATGTAAAACGGCACGCCGGCGGCAAGCAGCGGTCCCAGCGGTGCGTCCATCCCTGCCCCGATGGCATTGCGCAGGAGCGGGATGCTGTACGAGAGGAGGAGGATGAATGCGAGGGCGAGGGCAATGAACCCGCCGGAGTCTTTCAGGTTCATGCGGGAATCACCGGAGCACGTCTGCCATCCGGGCCACTGCCTGCTCCAGCAGGTGGTCCTGGTTCTTCACGACGGAGATGGTACAGCCGGAGACCATCGCGTACGCTGCCGCCATCGATCGGTTGAATTCCTGGTGGAACGCGATCTCCCGGGATCCCTCCATGTCCCGGGTCCGGGTGGGATCGTTCAGCCTCCGGGAGAGGATCTGGTCCTCATCGGTCTCGACCAGCACTACCATGTCCGGCTGGAGCTCCCGCAGCACCCACTCGGGGAGCCCGGCGAGAAATCCCTTCGGCGTCTTCACCGTGCAGTGGGTGTCGATGATGACGTTCCCGGGTATCTGCGCCATCTTCTGGGCCGCCGCCTTCTGGAGCCGCTTCTGCTGGTCCCGGTCCAGTTTCCGCATCCCGTCCCGGTCCTTCACCATCCCCTCGGCCTCTGCCACCTCAAACATGAAGGTGCCGAAGTTCAGCGACCGGTACTCGATCCCCTCGCCCTTCAGCTGCTCCAGTGCCCCGTTCACCACCGTGGTCTTACCGACACCGGGGACTCCGGTGATGACGATCCGCTTGCCCATGGCTACTCCACTCCTCCCTCACGGACAGCCCACGGCCTCTGCCTCCTTCCTGCAGCCCGGGACGCACCTGTTCCCCGTGTCAGTGCAGGCAGGAATGTGCCGGAGTATCCGAATACTCAGTATATCACGGGCTGGAATTCTTAAATCCATCAGTCCGGTGACGGGTACAGGGTCTTCAGGCCCCTGCGGTCAGCGGGATCCGCGGCAGGGGGGGTGCCGGAGTTCCGGTGCGGCACCGGGAACACCAGCTGCCCCCTGCAGGAATACCCCGGACAGGGGATTCCGGTTCAGGAAAACAAGGGATATCTCCCGGAGCGCTGAGAACCGGTACACCGGGAAGGAGGGAAGCGAACTTATGCGGGTCATCCGGTCAGAACATCGTAAAGCGGAAGGAGGTATCACGGTGAGCCTGCTCTTCAAGACGCGGGAGCAGCTGCTGGATCCGGATGATCCATCAGCGCCCCCGCAACAGGAACTCACTGAGGAGGCGGAAGCGGCCATCATCACCAGCTTTGATACCATCCCACTGAAGAAGCCGGTCGCGCTCGAAATACGTATCCCGGATTCACCTGATTCCGGGTTCCCTGCAGCCATTCCGGATGCCATCCGCCACCATTTCCGGTACCTGCTCGAGGAACACGAGAAGGAGTGGAAGATCTTTCTCCGGGGGAGGAGGGCCAGCCTGGCCTTCGCGGTGTTCAATATCTTCCTCGCCTTCATCTATGTTGTGACCCTGTACGAGAACGAGGCCTGGATCACCACCTTTGCAGGAATCGTCACCGGGGGGATCATCGTGATCCTGAACTGGGCCACCATCTGGGATACCTACGAGTTCTTCGTCTATGACGGCCTCGAGAGGAAGCACCGGAAGAAACTCCTGCAGAAGATCATCGGATCAGACATCCGGGTCAGCCCCGCGTCATACGCCTGGAAATAATGTGAGAAGGCGTTCCCACAGGCCGAGTTACTTTATCAGGGTTGTAGGGGGGGCCAGGGGGATCCCACAGGGTTCCACTTTTTCCCCGTCTCTTTCTCCTCCTCCCCACCCCCGGTTTCCCACCCGTTCTTCCACCGGACGGGGGTGCCCGTCACGAGACAGAGGTGGATCACGGAGAGTGTGGGGGAATACCCACGGGTTCTCTCGAAAAAGAGCATCTCGCCCGGATGACAGGATTTCCCCGGGAGGTCCAGGGAAAAAGATGAGGAAATCTCCCTTCAGGAGATCCCGAATGCGGCCTTGGTCCCGGGAAGGAGGCAGTAGATCAGGATGATGCCGCTGATGAGAATCGTTGGCGCCATGGCTTCCCAGCTGGATGCCCCCATGACCGAGAGGAGGGCAAACAGCAGGCTCAGGCCGGAGATGATCACCATGAACATCCAGCCTGAGGGGTGCATGGTGAGCAGCATCTGGATGACGGCGAGCCACACCAGGAAGATGAATCCCCAGAAGATGGCTCCCAGCAGGGAGAAATCCCAGAAGGCAACAGGGCCGAGGTAGTACGGCAGGATGTGGAGCATCTGCAGCGTGTAGATCAGGGCCATGAGCGCCCCGAGCCCGGCCAGGATGGCAAGGATAGTAACACCGATAGGTCGTTCTTTTTGTGCCATGGTTCTTCTCACACTCTGATTTCAGGAAACATCGTGCATCCGGTTTTATATAGCTGTCGAAACTGTACGGGATTGATTCCAGAACGGGTAACTGCTGGAGATTCCCGCGTGGTGCTCCCCGTTGGGGAGCGGATACCTCTCCTCCCGTATCCGGGCACAATCCCTCATGCCCACGTGATACTGTACCTGAACCGGGTGGACCCGTTTGAAAAGAGATACTGAAGGAAACGCTGATACGTTCCCTGGTTAGGTTCAGGATGCGATGTGATTCTGGCAGGGTACCGGTAACCGGCTCCTGCCATCCCCCTCACATCTACTTCTTCTCTTCAGCCTTCTTTTCGGCTTCCTTCTTATCTTCCTTCTTTTCCTCTCGCCTGTCGCCTACTTTCCTTGCCACAGCAACTTTCCC
>JAJRDF010000175.1 GCA_028678555.1 Methanomicrobiales archaeon | reverse complement strand
CCATCCCACACCTATACCTTCACCGGGACGTTCGGGGTCCGCCTCACGGTGCAGGGCAGTGGCGGCAGTGATACCGAGTACCGGCAGGAGCTGGTCACCGTCACGGAGACGGTCCAGGCACCCGATGCCGTCTTCACCGCTTCCTCGTTCTCGGGGACCGCCCCCCTTTCCGTCCAGTTCACGGACCAGTCCGCAGGGAGCCCTACGATCTGGACCTGGGCCTTCGGCGACGGGTCCACCTCCTCCCTCCGGAATCCCGCCCATACCTATGTGAATGCCGGGACTTACCAGGTGGAGCTGACGGTGTCCAACAGCGGCGGAGCCGACTCGGCACGGCAGACCGTCACGGTCACGGTACCTGCCACCACGGTCCCGCCGACCACGACGGCTCCCCCCACCACCACTCCCACCGTGCCTCCCACCACCACCGCCCCGCCACCCATCACCGGGTACTTCACGGGAGGGTGGACGACCCGGATCGGTGCCCAGCCGCCCTTCACCGCCCTCTTCGATCCCCCCCTGGGGAGTTCCGTCTCCGGTACGATGGGGCCGGAGGGCATGTCCACCTACGAGCTCACCGGGACCCTCTCAGGCGATGGCCGCACGCTGGAAGGGACCTGGGACGAGATCCTGGGACCGAACACCGGGACCTTCCGGTTCGTCCTGGGCACGGGTGACAACACCTTCTCAGGGATCTGGGTTGAGGGTGGGTTCACCTTCCCTGCCACCGGTGAGGCGCAGCAGATCTAGGGGCAGCAATATCCTCCCTTTTTCCCCCGCCTCCTGCCACCCCCCGGAAGATCTTATCCTTCCCCGCGTCCCAGAGGGGGTCATGGCACAGGATGCGGGAACGCGATGCCCGTTCTGCACGATTCCGAGAGAACGGATCTTTGCCCGGGACGAGCTCTGCTTCGCCACGTGGGACGTGAACCCGGTGAGCAAAGGGCACACGCTCCTCATCCCCTTCCGGCACGTGGCGGATTTCTTCCAGACCACCCCCGAGGAGCAGCGGGCGCTGCTTGCGCTCTCCGGGCAGGTGAAGGAGGTGCTGGACCGGCGCCACCACCCGGCCGGCTACAACCTGGGGGTGAACGTGGGGGCTGCCGCCGGCCAGGCAGTGCCCCACGTCCATTTCCACCTGGTCCCCCGGTACCCGGGCGACGCCCGCGGGCAGGGGAGCGGGATGCGGCACGTGATCCCCGGATCCAGGGAGACCCAGGCGAAGCTCACCGGTTACCTCCCGAAACGGGTGACGAAAAGGGAAGAAGGTGGAGGAGAGGAGTGAGGGGGTCCGCGCCTCACCTCCCGATATGCACCACTTTCGCCGGCGGGAACCCGTTGAAGTAGGTGGAGGAGGCATGGGAGTAGGCCCCGATGTTCTCCGAGTACACGAGGTCCCCTATCTCCAGTTCGGGGAGATCAGCGCCTAGGGTGATGGTGTCAAACGCATCGCAGGTGGGGCCGAAGACCGAGGAGATCTGGGTCTCCCCCTCCTTGAAGGCCCTCACGGGGTAAATACAGTGGTCAAAGATCTGCCCTGAGTAGGTGTGGTAAATCCCGTCGTTGATGTAGTAACATATCTTCCCGTCCCTGACGGCCTTCCCCACCACCTTGGCAACCACCGAGCAGGCATTGGCGACAAGGAACCGGCCGGGCTCTGCCAGGATCTCGATATCCGGCGGGAAGAGCCGCTTTATCTCCGCGTTCAGCTTCCGGGTCAGCGTCCGGAAGGACTTCACCTCCGGATTGTACTTCACCGGAAAACCGCCGCCAATGTCCAGGATCTTGATTCGCTTCCCAGCCCGGGTCTCCGCCTCCTTGATGATGTTCGCTGAGATCTGGAGGGCTTGGACGTAGTTCTCGAAGTTGGTGCACTGGCTGCCCACGTGGAAGCTGAGGCCCTCCACCACCAGGCCCAGTGAGAACGCCTCGATGATGAGATCCACGGCTTCGCCGGGGCTGGCCCCGAATTTGGAGGAGAGCTCCACCATGGAACCGGTGTTCGGCACCCGCAGGCGGAGCACCAGGCCTGCATTCGGTGCATGCCTCTTGATCTTCAGGAGCTCCTCGTGGTTGTCGAAGGTGACAAGGGGCTTGTACTGGTCCAGTGCCTCCAGGGTCTCGACGGGCTTGATCGTGTTTGCGTAGATGATCTTGTCCCAGATCCAGTCCTGCCGCTCCTTGTCCGGCATGTCCCGGATGTACTGGAACACGATCATGAACTCCGGCATGGAGGCCACGTCAAAGCTCGAGCCCATCTCGTAGAGGGTCTTCACGATCTCCGGGTTCGAGTTGGCCTTCACGGCATAGTAGACCTGGGCCCGGGGCATGTGCTCCCGGAACTCGCGGTAGTTCTCCCGGATCCGATCGTGGTCAATGACAAAGAGGGGGGTCCCGTGCTGCCGGGCCAGCAGCTGGAGCTGCTCCTTCCTCCCCGGTGAGAGTGCAGGCACCCCGTTCTCCTCCCCCTGCCGCCGGGACCCCTTCCTGGTTTCCCCTTCCACCTGCGTCATCACTGATCCTCCCTCACTGCACAAATAAGAAGTTTTTGAATTGCCAGGGATCGTCCGTGTCGTACCGGTTCGCCGGGTTCTCCCGGAAGTAGACGGTCCGGTTGGCGAGCGGTGTCCAGTCCGAGGGCGCCGAGAGGAACTTCCCCAGGTACGGCCTTGCGATTGCAAGGACGTAGTCGTGGGGCAGATCGTCGGGGAGGCAGAACCCCTTCCGCGGGTTCTCGATCATCCACATCACCGCGGAGATGACCCCCAGCGCCACCTGGACCGTGGTCGCGTTCTGGCCGGGGGCAAGCCTCCGGGCTTCGTCGATGGTCAGGATCGACCCGGTCCACCAGGAGCCGTACGGGTGGCCCATCAGGAGCGCACCCAGGATGTCGGAACCCGAGGTGATCTCCCGGTCGGTCATGATCCGGAGTTTCGGCTGCAGCTCGTAGTTCCTGCACCGGAGCTCGTGGACCGAGACA
>JAJRDF010000067.1 GCA_028678555.1 Methanomicrobiales archaeon | reverse complement strand
CCGATGCGGGGGCCCCGGAGGAGGGGGAGAGCTTCCTGCACCATGGCGGGATCAAAGTCCAGCGGGACGGGCTCAAAGATCACCCGGTCCCGGTCACCGACGGGGGCATGGCCAAAGTGGACCAGCACGTCGGCCACCTCCAGGGTATCCAGGGCCAGGTCGCAGGCACCGTAACAGGGATCGCCAGAGAGGATCACCTCGAATCCCGCTGCCCGGAGCTCCTGCGCGATGGCGTATCCCCGCCGTTTCAGGCCTGCCGGGAACTGGAGGGCCACGGACCGGGCACCCCGCTTCCGGAGGTCATTCGTGAGACTAGAGACAGGTCTCAATCACATGCACCCGGCCGCTCCTGACCTCCACCTGCACCAGGCGGGTGAACGGGCGCCCGATATCGGAATACCCGCGGCGAATCACGACACAGATGTCGGCTATCTCGGCACCGGTCGACTCAACGGCATGGATCAGGGCCCGCATCGTTCCCCCGGTGCTGATCACATCATCGATGATCACCACCCGGTCCTCCTCCGTGACACCGTTTAAGTACAGTTCGCCCTTGGAGTAGCCGGTCACCTGGTGCACCGCCACCTCACCGGGGAGTTTATAGTTCCGTTTCCTGACGATGGTGAAGGGAATATCGGTGGCCATGGAGAGGGCAGTCCCGATATGGATGCCCATGGCCTCGGCGACCACGATCAGGTTCACGTCCTTTAAGTCCAGCACCCGGATCATGGCGGCACAGACGTCCCGGAGGATCGCCGGGTCCACGCAGGGCACCCCGTCGGTGATGGGGTGGATGAAGTAGTCGTAGTCACCGCGCTTCACGATGGGGCAGGACTCCAGCGACTGGATCAGTCTCTCAAGCATACAGTTCACCCATGGCGGAGAGGAAGGATTCGATCACGCTGCGGCTCACATGAGGCATGCAGACCAGCCGCAGGTGGCCCTGCCGGGTCCGGGAGATCCGCCATCCCTCCGGCACACGGTCGCAGGGAAAGGCAGCCACGTTCACGTCCGGGATGGTGACGGCCGGGATACCCAGCACCTCCATCCCGTCGATCAGGCGCCGGGTGTTGGCCATGCAGCCCTCCACGATCGCCTGCATCCCCTCCCTCCCCAGGTACTCGAGCACTGCAAAGGCCGCGGCCACCGGTCCCCCGGGCCTGGTTCCGGCCAGCGTGTACTCCTGCTTCACCGTGAGATACGGCGTGGGGATGTTCAGGAGGTCCAGCATCCGCTGTTCCCGGGCGAGGAAGCACCCGGCCGGTATCGTGGACATCCCCATCTTGTGGGGGTCCACCGAGATACTGGACACCCCCGGGAGGGAGAAGTCGAAGGGTGGCGGGTCCTCCAGGAAAGGGAGGACCATCCCGCCGAAGGCTGCGTCCACGTGGAGGAATATCCCCTTCTCCTCCGCGATCTCGGAGAGGCGGGAGATCGGATCCACCATCCCGTACTCCGTCGTCCCGGCCACCCCCGAGAGGGCGATGGTGTTCCGGTCCACGAGAGCTTCGGCCGCCTCCGCGTCCATCCGGAACCGGCCGTCCAGGGGGGCCATCCGCATCTCGACCCCCAGCATCTCGCACGCTTTATCGAAGGAGAAGTGGGCGGACTCCGGCACCACGGCGTTGGGCCTCTTCACCGGCTTCATCTTCCGGGCGATCCGGAGGGCCTGGATGTTGGACTCGGTCCCTCCCGACGTGGCATAGCCCCCGGCCCCGGGGAGGTGCATGAGGACCCCCAGGCGGCCCACCAGATGCCGTTCGATCGCTGCGGTGCCCGGGAAGAGCCCGGGATCGCCCAGGTTCGTGCACCGGAAGAGGGTGTCCGCCTCCAGTGCCATGGGGTGGGGATCGGTGCACATGGAGGAGAGGATGGTGCAGGAGGGGCAGTCCTCGCCCCGCCTGCGCCCCAGGTAGGCCATGATCTCTTCCCGGGAACACCCCTTCTCACGCATGGGTACGGCGGGCCGCGTCCAGGATCATCCGCTGCTCGGTCCTCGCCACCCGGTCCCGGATCTTGGCCACGGCATCAATGTTGGCCGAGAGGGACTCGATCCCGTGCTCCACCAGCCACTCGGCCATGGCCGGGTCCGATCCCGCCTGGCCGCAGATGGAGGATTCCACACCGTACTCGCGGCAGACCTGGATGGCATCGTGGATGAGCTTGAGGACCGCCGGCTGCCGGGGATTGTACATGGAGGCAACGTTCTCGTTGTTCCGGTCGATGGCCAGGGTATACTGGACCAGGTCGTTCGTGCCGAAGGAGGCGAACCGGATCCCTGCCTTCACAAAGTCCTCGATCAGGATGGCGCAGGAGGGGATCTCGATCATGATCCCGATCGTTGCCGTGTCCACGTCCACTCCCCAGCCCTTCATCATCTGCTTCGCCTTCAGGAACTCGTCCGGGTGGGAGACCATGGGGAACATCAGCCCCAGGTTGCTGTACCCTTCTTTCCAGAGGCGCTTGAAGGCCTCCACCTGCAGCCGGAACTGGTCGGGGCTGGCCAGATCCCGCCGGATCCCCCTCCAGCCCAGCATCGGGTTGTGCTCGTGGGGCTCCTCCTCTCCCCCCTGCATGTTCCGGAACTCGTCGGTGGGGGCGTCCAGGGTCCGGACCCAGACCGGTTTTCCCGGAAACGCGTCCAGCACGATCTTGATCCCGTCGTGGAGCTCCCGGATGAACTCCTCCTGACGGTTCTGCTTCACGTACCAGCCAGGGGTCTTGTTCAGGCCCAGGATCAGGTGCTCGATCCTGAGCAGGCCCACACCGTCGGCTCCCGTCGCCGCTGCACGGGCTGCCGCCTCGGGGAGTGAGACGTTCACCTTCACGGCTGTCGCAGTGATCAGGGGGGCAGCGGCGACCGGTGCCACCATGGCCTCCTTCTTCCCGGCCCCCGCGACTTCCCGGGCACCCTCGTAGACATGGCCCTTCTCGCCGTCCACGGTCACGATCTGCCCCGGCCTGAGCACTGCGGTGGCTTTCTTCGTGCCGACAACGGCCGGTGTGCCCAGCTCCCGGGAGACGATGGCGGCATGGCAGGTCATGCCCCCCTCATCGGTGACGATGGCAGCCACCTTGCGCATTGCAGGCACCATGTCCGGGTTCGTCATCTTCGCCACCAGGATATCTCCTTCCTTTACCGTGCCCACGTCTTTGATGTTGTGGACGATGGCGACCCGCCCGCTGCCGATCCCGGGCGAGGCACCCTGCCCTTCCACGAGAAGCGCCCCCTCCCCGCCCTGGAGGGCGGATGCGGCGGGGGATGTGGCGCCAGCCTTGATGGTGGTGATGGGCCGGGACTGGAGGATGAAGAACTCGGGCCCCACGATGGCCCATTCCACGTCCTGGGGGATCCCGTAATGCTGCTCGGCGATCTTCCCGAACATGCCAAGCTTTACCACCTCCTCGTCCGAGAGGAGGGGGCTCGCCTGCTGCGGCCCGGGCACCTCCGCGAGCCGGGTGCCCTTTCTCCCGTCGGGGATGATCATCTGGACCTTCTGGGCGATGAGCCGGTCCACCACCTTCCCTGCCCGCTGGTCAAAGACGTACTTGTCCGGGGACACGGTGCCCGAGACCACGGCCTCACCGAGGCCCCAGGACCCCTCGATGATGGTGAGGGGCTCACCGGTCACCGGGTGGGACGTGAACATGACGCCGGCCTTCTCCGAGGGGATCAACTGCTGGACCACGACGGCGATGTTCACCGTCCGGTCATCGAATCCCTGCTTGGCCCGGTAATAGATGGCCCGGCCCCCATAGAGGGATGCCCAGCAGTGCCGGGTCGCCTCCAGGAGGTCCTTCTCCCCCCTGATGTTCAGGTAGGTCTCCTGCTGGCCGGCGAAGGATGCATCCGGGAGATCCTCGGCGGTGGCGCTGGACCGCACCGCAACGATCATCTCTGATCCCATCGCCCGGTATGCCTCCCGGATCCGCTTCTGGAGGGAGGTTGGAACCCCCACCGAGAGGACCAGCTCCTTGGCCTTCCGGGACGCCTCATCGAGGGCAGCCGAATCCTCCACGTTCAGGTCGGCCATCGTCGCAAAGAGCCGGTCCTCGATACCGGTCTCGACGAGAAACCTCCGGAACGCCTGGGCGGTCACCACGAACGCCTTCGGGACCGGAAGCCCGATGGAGAACATCTCCCCCAGGGATGCACCCTTTCCCCCCACCGAGGGGATATCCTCCTTCTGGATCTCCTCAATCCTGAGTATGTCAGGGGCCTTCTTCATGCACCATCACCTCGCGGTTGTGATACAACCTTACCGCCCAAGGGATATATTTTGCTTCTTTTCTCCCGGCAGGGAGCGTGCGGTGAGAACGGGAGAGCGTCCCGGGCAGGTATCCTGCAGGGAGACCCCTGCCGCTGCAGGCCTGTTCCTCTGTGATTCCCGGAGGGCTGCCACACCGCGGATCCCGGGATCTCCTCCATGAAAACCATGATGAGGGGCGCGGCCGACTGAATATGGGATTTGCCGTGGCGTTCAAAGTGCTGGTCAGCGACCCCCTGGCGGAGGAGGGTCTGGCCATTCTGCGGGAAAAATGCAGCGTGGACGTGAAGACTGATCTCCCCGAGCCGGAACTCGTGAAGATCATCGGGGAGTACGACGCGCTGGTGGTGCGCAGCGGGACCACCGTCACCTCGCGGATCATCGAGGCCGGTCACCGGCTGAAGATCATCGGGCGGGCAGGCGTCGGCGTGGACAACATCGACGTGGAGGCGGCGACCAGGAAGGGGATCCCGGTCGTGAACGCCCCCGAGGGGAATACGCTGGCCGCCACCGAGCACACGATGGCCATGATGTACTCGCTGGCCAGGAACATCCCGCAGGCCAATGCCTCCCTGAAGCAGAAACAATGGAAGCGGTCCAGGTTCATGGGCGTGGAACTGAACGAGAAGACCCTGGGGATCGTGGGACTGGGGCGCATCGGCAGGGAGATCGCGAAGCGGGCGAACGCCATGGAGATGCGCTGCATCGCCTACGACCCGTTCCTCACGAAGGAGCGGGCCGCCCAGATGGGGGTGGAGCTGATGAGCCTGGACGATGTGATCCGGCAGGCGGACGTGATCACGGTGCACACCCCGCTCACCAAGGAGACTACCCATCTGATCGATGCAGGAAAGTTCGCCATGATGAAGAACGGTGTCCGGGTCATCAACTGCGCCCGCGGCGGGATCATCGATGAGAAGGCCCTGTACGATGCCCTGAAGTCCGGGAAGGTAGCCGGGGCCGCCCTGGACGTCTTCGAGGAGGAACCCCCCACGAAATCCCCCCTCCTGGACCTGGAGAACGTTATTGTCACGCCGCACCTGGGGGCGTCCACGGTGGAGGCCCAGCTGAACGTGGCGGTCTCGGTGGCGAAGCAGGTGATCACGGTCTTTGAGGGCGGGCAGGCCAAGTACGCGGTGAACGCCCCCATGATCCCCGCCGACCTCCTGGACCGGATCGAGCCCTTCGCCATCCTGGCCGAGAAGATGGGCCGGTTCCTGATGCAGCTCGTGGAGGGACGGGTCGGGACGGTCGAGCTCACCTACGGCGGGGAGCTGGCCGCCATGGCCCCCAACACGAAGTTCGTCACCCGCCTGGCCCTGAAGGGGATCATGGACCCCATCCTCCAGGTGCCGGCCAATATCATCAACGCCGAGTTCATTGCCCGGGAGCGGGGGATCAGCGTGCGGGAGACCCTTACCGAGGAATCGCAGGGGTTCCGGAACCTGATCACGATCCGGCTGAAGACCGACCGGATGGAGGAGACGATGTCGGGCACGGTCTTCACGAAGGACCGGATCCGGATCGTGAGCATCGGCGGGTACACGATGGACATGATCCCGGAGGGGTTCGTCATCGTCTCCCGCCACCTGGACAAGCCGGGGGTCATCGGCCGGGCCTCCACCATCCTGGGGGCGGCCAACATCAACATCGCCGGCATGCAGGTGGGCCGGATCCGGCAGGGCGAGGAGGCCATCATGGTGCTCAACGTGGACTCCGAGGTGCCCCCCCCGGTGATGGACGAGATCCGGACGAAGGTCGGCATCTTCACCGCCAAGTTCGCGAAGATCTGACGCACGGGGAACCATCCCCGCACACTTTTATACCGGGAGATCACATACCGGTAGACCGGAAAAATTCCCCGGGCTCGTGGTCTAGTTGGTTATGACGTCGCCTTGACATGGCGGAGATCTCGTGTTCGAATCACGACGAGCCCATCTTCGTTTCTTCCCCCGTCATCCTATGAAACCACGAAAAATCGCAGTGACCCCCCTGGACAGGCCCATTGAGGAACTGGTAAGGAAGACTGACCATACCACTCTCGCGATCTGGGCCGCCGACTGTGCAGAACGTGCACTCCACTACTTCGAAGAAAAATACCCGGATGATCCCCGTCCCCGCAGGGCGATAGAGGCGTGCCGGGAGTGGGCCTGGACCGGTGTGTTCCGGATGGCCGACGTGCGGCGCACTTCACTGGCAGCCCATGCTGCTGCCCGTGGGGTACAGGAGGATGATGCAGCCCGTTCTGCGGCCCGTGCTGCGGGCCAGGCGATGGCAACGGCCCATGTGCCCACGCATGCCCTCGCTGCTGCCCGCTACGCTGCCACCGCGGTCCGGGATGCTACTCCTTCTCCTGATGCCGAGAGTGCTACAACAAGGGAACGTGAGTGGCAGTACCGGCACCTGCTCACACTGAACGGACAATAAACCAGTACTCATCACTCACCGGAGAGGTGCGAAACATTGACTGAACGCGATCCTGAGCGGCGGAAGATCCTCATCCTGGGGATCCCTGCGGTCGTCGTCATCGTTCTTCTGGCAGTCTTCCTTTTCTCCGGGGCTTTTTCCCCAATGATGCCCGTGAATCCACTGCCGGCATCCGAACTCCCCGATTCCTGGCGGACCGACGATCCCCTGATCCGGGAGGCCCTCTCGCAGGTGAATGAATCCGGGATTCGCAGGACGGTCGCGGACCTGGAAGGATTTTCCACGCGGTATGATGGGACGGAGGGGAACGTCCGGGCCGGGACGTACCTGCACGAACGCCTGGATACCCTCCCGGCCCTCTCGGTCCGATACCAGGATGACCGGTTCCGGAACGTTCTCGGAACGCTCCCGGGAGAGGGATCCGCTTCTGATGAGGTGGTCATTGTCGGTGCCCACTATGACAGCATCTCGTCGGATCCGAAGCAGGCTCCGGGGGCCACTGATAATGCGTGCGGGGTTGCCATCGTCCTGGAACAGGCCCGGATCCTGAGCCGGTACAGGTTCAACCGGACCCTGGTCTTTGCCTTCTGGAACACCGAGGAGACCGGGATCCAGGGCAGCGGGAGCTTTGCAGACGAAGCGGCACTACGGCACCTGGAGATTCCCCTGTATTTTAACTACGATTCCGCCTGCTACGACCCGGAGAACCGCATGGTCATTGACCTGATGTACGGCAGGGATGCCCGGGATATCGCAGGGCTGGCCATCCAGGACACTGCACTGTACGGCGTGAATGCCACACTGACGTCCAATCTCCACCACTGCGATGCCGACTATCTCCCGTTCCGTGACCACGGGTATCCCACCCTCATGACCCACTCGGAATCCCACGGCCCCGCCCATTCCCTGAAGGATACTTTGGACCAGGCCTCCCTTGCCTATGCCGTGGAAAATACCCGGCTGGGCACCACGGTCATCGCACGGGTGGCCGGCATCGAAGGAATCAGGGAATAACGGGCCAGGCGTCAGATCATACCCCGGAAAGCGAGGCTTTATCCACCGGGTTGCGGTACAGCTCCTTTAAGCATGAACTTCCTCTCCAACCTGGGTACCGGTGAGGCGTCCGGACCCCTCTTCAGTACCGGTATGGTGGTGACCGCCGCCCTCCTCGTCGTCTATTTCTCTGCGCTGCGCCCGATCCTCGGTCCCCGGCAGCGGGTCATGCTGGGAACGGTGAGCGGCCTCGCCGCGGCGGTGGGCCTGGCTGGGGTGGGGATCTTCCCGGCGGGCATGGAGCCGCATCACACGTTCAGTGCCGCGATCTTCTTCCTGGCGTCGGGTCTCGCCGTGGTGCTTTTCCACCTGGTGATCGTCGAGGAGCGCATCTCCACGCCTGTCAGCCGTGCCTCCGGTGTCGCGTACGTGGCCCTGGGAGTGCTCTTCGTCCTGCTGGAACGGCCCTGGGTGGAGAACCTCTCGGTGATGGCCTTTGGGATCTGGCTCCTCGCCATGGTGGAGGTGAGCGGGCGTTCCCTCACCCGCCGGAGTCCCACCGGTCCTCCGCTATCCCGGGAACCGGGTGCCCGCTGAGGGCGTTGGGAAGGGACCGGATCCTGACCTCTGTTTACCATGTACATGCCGGATCCGGCTCTTGAATCACCGTCATCCGTACCCAATGGATTCATAAGTGAACCCTCCCCATAGTATACAGAGCGTGGCATCCGGATTCCCCCTTGAACATCCCGGGAACCCCAAGAGACGCTGTGGTACAGGAGACAGAGGGCCATGGAGAACATATCCCCCAAGGTACAGAACCAGCTGGCGATGCTCCAGCAGCTGCAGCAGCAGCTCCAGACCGTTGCCGCACAGAAAGCCCAGTACGAGATGGCGATCCGCGAGTCCCGCCG
>JAJRDF010000066.1 GCA_028678555.1 Methanomicrobiales archaeon | reverse complement strand
CCCGAGAGCGTCTCACCAGTATCTAATGTAAGCACCATACTATCGCTTCACATCCTCTGAATACATCAGCGCCCGCGGGGGGGGGCAAAGGGAAATCCTTATCGATCCGGGGCCGATACATCCTATCCGGATGCCTCCCCGTTTTTTGGACCGCTTCTTCAAACCCCAGCCCCATATCGTGGAGAGCCCCCGTCCCCCGTCGATTGCCCACGGCGCCGGGATGCACATCCCCGAGTACAAGGTAAAGCCCTATTTCCTGGTGGCATCGGTGGAGATGGGGAACACCACGACGAAATGCATCCTCACCGGGACCAGCCTGGAGACGGGCCAGGCCTACCTGATCAATAAAACGGTCCGGATGTCCCGTGACGTGCGGAAACCGAAACCCGGGGAGGAGATCTTCGGCGAGACCATTGACGGCACCCAGATCACCCGCCAGTCGGTGACGGAGCTGGTCCGGGAGATCCTGCTGGAGTGCCACAGGGAGGTCCACCTGGACATCGTGAACGACCTGGACTTCGCGGTCCGGTCCACCGGCGTGGTGGCGGAGATGGAGTCCCCGGACCAGGTGGGGGATTTCGTGATTGCCCTTGCGAACGGCTGCCTCCTTGCCGGGGTACCTCCCCGGAAGATGACCCCGCCCATGTCCAAGGAGAACCTGCCGAAGAAGCTCCAGCCCTTCAGCTTTGCCGACAAGGTGGTCTTCGTCGGGGCGGTGGCGGGCGTCATCCCCCCAATGGGCTCTACCGGCGTGGAGATGGTGGCGAACGAAATGGAGGGGGAACTGGCCATGGCCGGGATCAAGGAGGGGGCCAAGTGGACACCGGTGGATTTCCGCAACCCCTGCCTGACCATCGATTTCGGGACCACGCTGGATGGCCGGATCACGAGTGATGTCCCTGCCGATGCAGAGAACCCGTTTGCCAAGACCATCGGGAACTTCTGCGGCCTTGCCGGGGCCATCCCGGACGCCATTGTCCGGGGAAGCGGCCTCGTGGATCCCAGGACCGGCTGCGCCCTGGACATCTTCGGGGACAGGTCCGTGGCATCCGTGTTCCGTGGCCGGCAATCGGATACGGTGGAGGACTTTGTGGAGCGGTGCCACAAGTACATCGACATCCGCATCGTGCCCCCGGACCGGAAACGGTTCGGCCGGGTCCCTGTCTGCGCTGACGTGGCCGACGCATCCGGGGTGGCGCTGATCGGCTGCGACACCGGGGAGAACGGGAGCGGCGTCCCGGAACTGGTGGAGATCGGGGCCGAGATCTACAAGAACCATGGTCTCGACATGATGAACGAGGTGGTGGACCGGGTCTGTGCCAGGATGGCGCTGCGCCTGGTGGACGTGGCCGTGGAGCGGAAGATGGTGCCCCCCAACTCCTCCATCGGCTTCACCGGGAGAGCGGCCATCTCGGGAATGAAACCCTGGTACATCCTGGATGGGATCACCGGACGGAACCTCTATGATGATCCCAACGACCACCTGGTCTTTGTGGATGACGGCCTGGGCCGGGGGGCTGCCCTCATGGGCCGGTGCATGTGCTCCCTGGGCAAGCCCCGGAACCCCCTGGGGGGTGTCCGGGGCGGCCCGTGTATCATGAAGCGGAGGATGAAGATCGGGAAGTAGGTGGACCCTATGGAAGAGAAGTCACCAGAAAAGACAAAGAAAGATGAAGGGACGGCCGGCGGACTACCGGTTCAGGAGACAGGCGGATCAAAGGAGGAAGGCGGGACACCGTCCGGAGAGGTGGAGCTCTATGACGCCATCATCCCCGTGGGAACTCCCCGGTCGGTAATCCGCGAAGTGCTGAAGAAATACCCGGTGCAGCTCGTTGAGCGGAAGCTCCCCGTCTACATCGGCAACATGGAGGGGGAGGAGCGGGAGATATTAGCCTTCCGGGGACCGCTCCCGGTGGTGGAAGAGGTGGAGAAGTACATCAGGGAGCAGCTGGCAATCTTTGCGGAGACCGGTGGCTGGAAGGACCGGGAAAAGAAGCCGTCCTGAAGTGCAGGTACCCAGATTTCCCTTACACCCGTCCCTCTGGTGACGCTCCGCCCAGCAGCCGGACGAGGAGCGCCTTCTGGGCATGGAGCCGGTTCTCGGCCTGGTCCCAGACGGCACTGGCAGGGCCCTCCAGGACCCCGTCGGTGATCTCCTCGCCCCGGTGGGCCGGGAGGCAGTGGAGCACGATGGCCCGGTCCGCCGCAGAGGAGAGCAGTGTTTCGGTGATGGTATACCCCTGGAATGCCTGCAGCCGTCTCGCGCGTTCCTCCTCCTCTCCCATGGAGACCTGGTTGCCGCCACGACACCGGGATCCGGCCGGTAGTCGGGGGGTGTCGCCACCGTCACCCGGATCCCCGTGAGGGCTGCCGAGAGGATCAGGGAGTGGCAGACGTTGTTCCCGTCCCCGATCCAGGCCACCCGGATCCCTTCCAATGATCCGAAGCGTTCCCTGAGGGTCAGGAGATCGGCGAGGACCTGGCAGGGGTGCTCCCGGTTGGAGAGGCCATTGATGATCGGCACCGCCGAGTACCGGGCGTACTCCTCCAGCGTGGAATGGTGGTAGGCCCGGATCATGACACCCTGCACGTACCGGGAGAGGACGCGGGCGGTATCCCGGATCTCCTCGCCCCGGCCCAGCTGCAGGTCCCGGGGATTGAGAAACAGGGCATGGCCCCCCAGCTCGTACATCCCCACCTCGAAGGAGACCCGGGTCCGGGTGGACGACTTCTCAAAGATCATCCCCAGGCTTTTCCCCGCCAGCAGGGGATGGGAGATCCCTTTCTTCCGGAGTTCCTTCAGCTGCTCA
This sequence comes from Methanomicrobiales archaeon, assembly GCA_028678555.1. GTDB lineage: Archaea > Halobacteriota > Methanomicrobia > Methanomicrobiales > JACTUA01 > JAJRCY01. Next base: position 7,508 of record JAJRDF010000066.1, on the reverse strand, counting down.
GCCTCGTCCAGGATCCCGCGGAGCTCCCCTTCGGTCAGGTCCCGGATGGAGAGGAGATCCCGGGTCATCGCAGCGCCTCCATGTGGGTCACCCGCTTCGCAAGGAGGGCTGCGGTCCCGATGTCCCGGCGGTGGCGGACCCTGCCCCGCACCCCTGCAGCAGCCCGCTCGGCGATGGCCTCGGCAGTGGCCAGATCCGGCCCCTTCCCCACGACGGCCAGGGTCCGGGAGGAGAGGGTGGTGAGCCTCCCGTCCTTCTCCTCCACGCTGCCGTAGTACACGAGAGCCCTGTCCGTGTCCCCCGGTTCCAGCGGCTGGCCGGAGAGAGGGGCATCCGGGTAGCCTTCCGGCACCAGGTACTTGCAGACGGTGGCGAGGGGCTCCCACTCCACCCGGGAAGGCAGGGATCCATCGGTGATACCGCAGAGGATTCCGGAGAAGTCCGTGGCAAGGAGCGGGAGGACGTTCATGGCCTCGGGGTCCCCGAACCGGGCATTGAACTCGATGACACGGGGCCCCTTTGCCGTGTTCATGAACTGGCCGTACAGGATGCCGTGGAAGGGCGTTCCCTGGCGACGGATGGCCGCCACGGCGTCTGCCATGATGGCCCGGGCCTCTGCCTCGTCCGGTGCCGTGACGAACGGCAGGGCATGGTCCTGCATCGAGTAGGATCCCATCCCGCCGGTGTTGGGTCCCGTGTCCCCCTCGAAGGCCCGTTTATGGTCCTGGACAAGGGGCATGTACACGAGCCGGGTCCCGTCCACGAAGGCCTGGAGGGTGAACTCCTCCCCGATGAGCCGCTCCTCCAGCACCACCGGCCCTCTGAGGGTCTTCACGTAGGCGATGGCCCCCTCCCGATCCACCTGCTCGCCCATGATCCGGACGCCTTTTCCCCCGGTCAGCCCCGCGGGTTTCACGGCGAGATCTCCCTCGTGATCCCGGAGGAACGGGACTGCGTCGGCGGGGTCCCGGAAGACCCGGTACAGGGGGCAGCCCCGGATCCCGTGGGACTGCATGAGATCCCGGCAGAAGGCCTTGTCGGTCTCCAGCCTGGCAGCGGCATACCGGGGCCCGGCGGTCGGAATCCCGGCCCCCTCCAGCGCGTCCACGACACCCGCTTCCAGTGGCGCCTCGGGCCCGATGATCGCCCGGTCGATTCCCCGGGACCGGGCCCAGGCCACGACGCCGGCGGTATCGGTCTCCGCGAGAAGCCCGATACCGGCCGAGAGCCGGGCGATCCCGGGGTTCCGGCGTGCCATGACGCCGTAGACCTGCACGTCGGGGTTCTTCGCGAGGGCAGCGGCGATGGCATGCTCCCGGCCGCCTCCCCCCACCACCAGCACCTTCAGTACCATTCCACTCCCCTCACCCGTCCACCAGATCCCTGGCCCGCACCAGGGGGACCAGGTCCACCCGCTCCGCGGCGAGGGCTCCCCCGGCCCCCTGCTCACGGTCCACGACGGTCACCACCGTGTCCACCCGGGCCCCGGCCTCCCGGAGGGCCCTGATACCAAAGAGAACAGAACCCCCCGACGTGGTCACGTCCTCCACGAGCAGGGTGCGCTTCCCAGAGACATCGCCAACGATGACGCCTGCCTGCCCGTGGCCCTTCTCCCCTTTCCGGATGATGGCATAGGGTTTGTGGCTTTCGAGCGCCACGGCGACGGCCAGCGGAATCCCGCCCACCGCCACCCCGGCGACCACGTCAAAGGTGGCCATCTCGGTGATGGCAGCACCGATCCGGGAGAGGACCCCGGGCCGGGTGAGCACGGTTTTCACGTCGATGTAGTACCGGCTCTTTGCCCCCGAGGCCAGGGTGAAGTCGCCGTACTTCACGGCGCCGTGGGATGCGAGGAGGGCGGCCAGGTCGTTCACCATGGCACATCCTTGAGGCCCAGCGAGTAACCCACCAGGTTGGCCGCCCGGTGGAGGAGGGGAGTCAGCACGAGGATCCAGAAGAGGACGGGCAGCGTGACATACGTGAGCACCCAGGATGGCGCCGCGATCAGGGTGAGGAGGAGGGCTCCCGCCACCAGGTCGTACTGGTCGGCGATGGGCCACTCCTCCCCTTTGGCCATCCCTCTCCTCCGCTTGAAGTAGGACTTCACCAGATCCCCGAGAAGAGCCCCCGCGGCAAGGGTCACGATGGAGAGGGGGGTCTGGAGGGGAAGGACCTCCGGGAAATCCCCCGTCTGCACCAGGAGCTGCACGCACCCGATGAGGACTCCCGCCAGGATGCCGAGGACCAGTCCCCGGTAGGTCTTCCCGTCCCCGAGGAGGCGTCTCCCGTCCTCGTGGACCCTCCCCCCGTCAATGGGTGTCCCACCTCCCAGGACCACGGCAGCGGAGTTGGGGACATAGGCCGGGAGCATGATCCAGATCGCCGAGAGGAGCGAGGCTATCCAATAATCAATATGTAGCACGGGAGCCAATAGTGGTATATTGGCAGCGGATACAAAGATTAAGGTATCGAAAGAGCAAATGATCGGAGTCAGTGTGGTGTGACCGTGATGCTTCTCAAAAAGACTTCGACCCTCTGCCCGGTCTGCAGCCAGGTGATCCCCGCCGAGATCACCGAGGAGGGGGGGAAAGTCTGGCTGGAGCGTACCTGCCCGGACCACGGGCATTTCCGCCACATCTACTGGTCCGATGCCGCCATGTACCGGCGTTTCGACGCCTGGGAGACGGTGGGGAACGGGGTGGAGAACCCGCAGAAGGTAGGCTCGCCGGAGACGTGCCCCACCAACTGTGGTCTCTGCTCACACCATCACTCGGGGACGCTTCTTGCGAACATTGACCTCACCAACCGGTGCAACCTGAACTGTGACTTCTGTTTTGTCAATGCCAGGGCCTGCGGGTATGTGTACGAGCCCACCTTTGACCAGGTGGTGGACATGCTCAGGCTGCTGCGGAGTGAAAAGCCGGTCCCTGCGCCGGCCGTCCAGTTCTCCGGCGGCGAGCCCACGATGCGGGACGATCTGGTGGAGATCATCCGGAAGGCCAAGGAGCTGGGCTTCAACCAGGTCCAGATCGCGACGAACGGGGTCCGGATCGGGAAGGATCCCGAGTTCACCGCTGCCCTGAGGGGCGCAGGCCTCTCCACGGTGTACCTGCACTTCGACGGGGTCACCCGGGAGACGGACCCCTTCCTCGAGGCCCACCGGAAGGCCCTCCAGGTGCTGGACCAGGTCCACCTGGGGACGGTCCTCGTCCCCACCGTCATCAAGGGGCGCAATGATCACGAGATTGGAGACATCCTCCGTTTCGCCGTCGAGCACATCTCGGTGGTGCGGGGAGTGAACTTCCAGCCGGTGGCCTTTACGGGAGCGGCGGGAGAGGATGACGTGGAGAGGTCCCGGATCACGATCCCGGAGCTCCTTCAGAGGGTGGAGGAGCAGACGGGGGGTGCGATCCGGGCCGATGACTTCTATCCCATCCCCTGTGTGGTTCCCATCTCGGACCTGGTGGAGGCGTACCGGGGTACCCCCCAGATCCGGTTCACGGCCCACCAGCACTGCGGCGCTGCCACCTATGCGTTCATCAACGAGGGCGAGATCGTGCCCGTGAACCGGCTCCTGGATGTGGACTCATTCTTTGCGGCCGTGGGCAACATGGCCGACGACCTGAAGAAGGGCGGATCCATCAACAAGTACCGGACGCTGATCTCCGGTATCAAGCAGATGCATTCCTCGGTCCAGAAGGGGGAGAAGGGGGATACCACCCGGTTCTGGAAGATGCTGGGCCAGGCGCTGGTGAAACAGAACTTCGATTCCCTGAAGGAATTCCACTGGAATGCGCTCTTTATCGGCGTCATGCACTTCATGGATCGGTACAACTATGACCTGGGACGGGTCCAGCGGTGCTGCATCCACTATGCCACCCCCGACGGGCGGCTGATCCCGTTCTGCAGCTACAACAGCGGCCCGGTCTACCGGGAACAGGTCTGGCGGAAATATTCGAGACCGCTGGAAAAAGAGGCGTGAGGGTCACGGGAAGGGCAGATCGATCCACTCTGCCCCTTCCAGTGCCAGGCGGGCGATGGCCAGGTCCTGGATGGCAAGCCCCGTGGAGTCAAAGACCGTCACCTCGTCCGGCCGCCCCCTCCGTTTCTTCCCGGTGACCACCTCCCCCAGGGTTCCGGCAATCTGATCCGGCGGGAAGATGCCCCGTGAAATGGGCACGTTCACCTCGCCAGAATGGACCGCCTGGGCCAAGTCGTCCACAAAGACCCTGGCCCGGAGCAGGATCCGGGGATCCAGTTCCTGCTTTCCGGGAGCGTCCGCCCCGATGGCATTGATGTGGGTCCCGTCGCGGATCCAGTCGTTCTCCACGAGCGGTGCCCGGGACGGTGTCGTCGTGATCACCACGTCAGCATCGCAGGCCTGTTCGAGCCCGGTCGCCCCGGCGTCGAGATCCGGGAACCGGGACGCCATCGCCCCGGCATTCTTCCCGTCCCTGCTCCAGATCCGGAGCCTGCTGATGGGGCGCACGTCGGCGAGAGCCATCACCTGCGCCTCCGCCTGCCGGCCGCTCCCGATCACGCCCACCGTCACCTCACGGTCGGGCGAGAGGTACTTCGCCGCCACGGCCCCGGCCGCCCCGGTCCGCATGTCGGTCAGGCTCGTCGCATTCAGCACCGCCCGGGGGACACCCGACTCGGGGTCGATCAGGATTGTCATGGCCATGACGGTGGGGAGGCCATGCTCCCGGTTCTCAGGGTGCACGTTCACGATTTTCACACCCGCGATCTCCTGGGCAGGGAGGTACGCGGGCATGGTACGGAAGTCCCCCTTCGGGAAGGTGATGTAGACCTTCGGCGGCATCTGGACCCGCCCTTCCCCGTGTTCCCGGAAGGCCGCCTCGATGGCAGTGTTCACCTGGTGGTACGAGAGGCCCTTCTCCGGCCGTGCGCAGTATCTCATCCTCCCGCTCTCCTTTCCGTCGTCTCCGGCACAGGATGCACCGGTAACTGGTACATCCTGCGGGGATTGCATAAACCTGCCTGAGGAGAACCGGACGGATATCCACTCACGGGGAACCGGAAGAACCGTTGTACTCCATGGATCCCGGGAGCGGGAACCGGACCAGGGGGGAGAGCCGTGGGGAATGAGCCTGAAAAACGGGGAAAAGGGGAAGGGATTGCGGCCGGAAGGCGGCCCCTCACTTCATGTTGTCGATCTCTTTGAGGGTCCTGTCTGCCAGTTCCTTCATCCGGGCCGAGATCCTCCCCGAAGCCGAGAACTCCACATCCCTCATGGCATTGGCCAGCTCAGCACCCAGGACAAAGATCGCGTACTTGTGCTCCATCTTGGAACGGTGCAGCTGGGTTGGGTCGATCTTCAGGGCATAGTACTGCGTGAATTTCAGCTCGGGATTGATCCGCTCGAAATAGTCCTTGATCTCCACCATCATCTGGTGGAGGGTGATCAGTTCTTCCTTGTGCATCCCTTCCGGTACGGTGTACACCGGCATGATAAATAGATTTGGCCAGCCACGACGGGGTGGCAACGGAGATGCGGCCGGACTGTGGCGGCAGGAAAAAAGGTGGGGAACGGTCCCTTCAGAACTGGTCTATCTTCAGGATCTTGAGGGAGAGGGGCCTTTTAATGATGCCGCGGAAGTCCCGGGCCACCACGAACTCGATGCCCTTGGCCGCAAGCATGTCCAGCAGCCGCTGGTCAATGACCCGGTCCACGACGAGGCCGGTCACGTCCCCCTTCAGGGATTCCAGCACCCGCTCCAGGTCCTGGGCCTTGAGATCCATGAGCACCGAGAAGTCCGGGGCCAGGAACCGGCCCGAGGACTGCCCCTTCACCTCCCCCACGTGGTCCCGGAGGGTGACAGCCCCCGTCCCCACCGGTTCACGCTGCTTCCGTGCCACAGACTTCCCCGCCTCGGCACGGGCTTCCTCCCGCTGGCGGTACTGGGCGGCAGCTTCCACAGAGGACTTTCCCGGCTTCCCCTCTGTCCCCGCCTCCATCTGTTCCCGGATGAACTCCACCGGGACCTTGTTCCGGAGGGCTTTCGTGATCTCCTTCCGGCTCATGTCCTCGACGGATCTTCCCCTGGGAGCATATGCCACGAAATCGATGTCTGCCACCTGCAGGAGCTCGCGGAGGATCAGCTCACCCCCCCGGTCTCCGTCCAGGAATGCCGTGGCGGTTTTCGTCTGGCAGAGCTCCACGATCGTGGGGGGGACCTTCGTCCCCTCGACGGCCACCGCGTTCTTGATGCCGAACCGGAGCAGGTTGATGACGTCTGCCCGGCCTTCCACGACGATGATGGCATCGGAGTCGGTTACGTTCGGGCCTGCCGGGACCCTGTCGGCGCCCAGCTCCGAGACCTTCTCGATCCGCAGGGAGTCCCGGACCTCGTCCAGCAGCACGGTGCTCTCGATGGCCCCCTCCTCGAAGCGGTCGATGAGGAGATCCTTGGCCCTGTCCACGATCTTCCGGCGTTTGGTCACCCGGATATCCTCGATCTTCTCCACGGTGACGTGGGCGATACAGGGACCCACGCGGTCCACGGTCTCCAGGGATGCGGCAAGGATGGCGGTCTCTGCCCGGTCCAGGGAGGATGCGATCAGGATCTCTCCCCGGGTCTCGCCCTTCTTGCTCGTGATCTGGACGTCGATGCGTCCCACACGTCCGGTTCTCTGGAGATCCCGCAGATCCAGGTCTTCGCCGAGTAATCCTTCAGTCTGGCCAAAGATGGCCCCAACTACATCGGATTTCTCGACCACCCCCTCCGCGTGGATGGCGATGTGAATGAGATACTTGGTGGTATCAGATGAGTACACGCGAAATCACCCCCCCCGGTAGGGAAGGCAGCCTCATGCGTCCGGTACTTGCGAGAATCCGACAACATAGGCACCCAAATATATATTTTTTGAATTATTTAAAACTCTCCCTGCCGACGGAGGGAGAAAGGGACCATGCTGTTCCGGGAATAAACTGGTGGTCCCGCAAAAAACCGTGGAAACGGCTATCCTCACGGGGGGTGGGATCGGGAGGGAGGAGACCCCCCCCGTCACCCTCCCCCCGGGCGGCTAGACGACTCAATACGTTGTCATAGAATGTATCTGCCAGGTTGCAGGGCAAACACAGAATCTGGAGGATCTCACCCATTACGAACGGGAAGAATGGGATTCGGCCGCCGTGTGCAGCCGTGCCAGGGCCTCATCTTCCATGAGGTTTTGGACATGGATACGTTTCTCGCGGGATGCCGCTCCGGCGGACAGCGTCACCGCGGATGCCGGTACCGAGAGGACGTCGGCCATGAGTTCCACCACGTCCCGGTTCGCCTTCCCTCCCCTCGGCGGGGCGGAGACCGTGCACTGGACCCTGCGCCTCCACGGGTTGTATCCCGTGACCGAAGCCCCCCTGCGGCTCCCCGGCGACACCTCGAGAAGGATGCCCACCCCGTCCCCCTCCTCTGTCACCGCGCCTGCCCACGGGTCCATTCACTCACCTCGCAGAAAACGAAATGTCGCCCGGCAGTAACACAGCA
>JAJRDF010000065.1 GCA_028678555.1 Methanomicrobiales archaeon | reverse complement strand
ACGACGACAGTGGTCCCGAAGACCAGGGCAAAGGCCTTCGCGTACTGCTTCTCGTACTGGACCAGGCTGACCGCATAATCAACGACACCAGGATCGGCTTCCAGCACCGGGAGACCCGGGGGCTTCAGCCTGGTCAGGGGCAGGAAGGTGAACCTGCCCATCTTCTGGGCCTTCAGGAACTCGATAGCCTTTGCAGCCACCTCGTCATCGCGGACCACGATGCTCCGGATCTTTCCCCCCGCCGCCACCGAGAGGGCGGTTGCGTACTCCGGCGCCACCTTCCCCAGCTGGCCGATGGTGCCGTACACTCCCTCCATGCCAAGGATGGCCCGGAGGGCCTTGTCCCCGCCCTCGCCGCCGGCCTGCTCCTGCGCTTCAAGGCGCATCAGCTCCCGCTCATGGGTCTTGATCTCGCCCTGCAGCTTCTCGAAAGAGGACCGGAGGGAGAAGAGCCCGCTCTCGATGGCGGCCAGTTCCCGGTCCAGCGCCTCCTTCCGGCCGGAGGCCTCTGCGAGAGTCTTCTCGCATGCCCCGGCCTCCCCCTCCTTGGCCGTGATATCGCTGCCGATGGTGGCGAGGCTGCCTGAGATCCGCTCGTTCTCCGAGGTCCTGACCCGGGACCGCTCGATGAGGCCATCCTTCCTGCGGAGGATCTCGGCCCGGGCGTTCTTGGCCGCCTCCACCTGTTCCATCAGCCTGAAGAGTTCGTCCCGGGCCCCCTCTGCACTGGAGCTCCGCCCGGTGATCCCGGTATTGAGCGTATTCACGGCCTCCTGCAGCTTCTGGAACTCCATGGCCATGTTGGCCCGGTCAATGGACTGGTTCCGGATCGCATCCGTCACCTCGGTGACCTTCGCCTCGGCCCGTTTCGCGTCCAGGTAGATCCGGTTCACCTCTTCCAGGTTCGCCTCCTTCTCCTGCTTGAGCCGGGCGATGCTCTCCCGTGCGGCGGTGATGGCACCCTTCTCCGTCTCCTGGCCGGAGACGAGGGCCAGGTACTCGGGGCCGCTCTTCTGGCTGATCTGGTCGTCCACCCCCTTCAGCTCATCGGCAAGGGCCTTCGAGTGCTCCTCCTGCCTGGTCCGGGCGTCCTGGGCTTTGGTCCGCTTCTCCTCCTCGCCGCCGATCACCTCGTGGAGGGTGGCCAGTTCCCGTTCCTTCTCCGCGAGCTCCGCAGCCGACCGGCACTCCTGGAAGCGCTTCAGCTGGTCCTGCCACTTCCGGTACTCCAGGGCCCGTTCCCGCTCGGTGGCCAGCTCTGCGAGGCGCTGGTCCAGCTCGTGGAGGAGCACCTCCTCCCGGTCGATCCGTTCCCGGACCACCTCCAGCTCCTGGAGTGCCTGGTCCTTCTTGGCATCGAACTCGGCGACGCCGGCGATCTCGTCCAGGATCTTCCGGCGCTCACCGTCTGACATCTGCATGATCTTGGTGATGTCACCCTGCATCACCACGTTGTACCCCTCGGGCTTGATCCCGATCCGTGAGAGGTGGGCGATAACGTCTGACTGGGAGACGAGCCGGTTGTTCAGGTAGTTATAACTGTAGTAGCCGTTGGGGGTCCGCTTGATCCGGCGGCGGATAATCGTGCCGTCGGAGAAGGTGAGGGAGACCTCCGCGTTGTTCTTCTTGGTATTCAGGTTCAGGAGGTCGGTGAGCTTTTCCGCCCGCAGGCCCCGGGAGGTGGAGAGGGCCAGGCAGAAGAGGATCGCGTCGATGATGTTGGATTTCCCGGATCCGTTGGGGCCGGAGATGACCGTGGATTTCTCGAAGAAAGGGATCGTCGTCTTTCGGGCAAAGGACTTGAAGTTGTCAATCTCCAGTTCCGTGATGTGCACTGCAGCCGGATCTCCTTTGGATGGTGAGTAGAGGGGGAGGGGCTGATCTACTTCTTCTCCTTGTCGTCCTCAACTGCGTAGATGAGCGGATTCTTCCCGCCCTCCTTGCCGCCCTGGTCCGGCTTTCCCTTGGCCCGGAGACGGGCGGCAGCTTTTGCGGAGGCAACGATGTAGTCCGAGTCCTTCCGCGGCTCCTCCTTCATGGTGCCGTCGGACTGCATGATCTTGGCCGTCTGCCCCTCCGGCTGGCCCAGGGGCGTCTTGCCCCCCTTGCCCGGCTGGATGGTGACCGTGGATCCCGTGGTCCGCACCACCTGCGGTCTCGGGCGCTCCTCCATCCGGCTGTTCATCCGTTCCACGATGGACTTCAGGTCCAGGAGCTCGTTCGTAAGACCCTTCGTCAGGGCCTCCAGTTCCCTCACCTTCTTCTCCAGTTCCCCGATCCGGTCAGCCGAGCCGGGGCCAGATGCCATCTCCCCTGCCATGTGCACTCACTCCAGTTCCAGGCATTCCCTGTCCCGTCCGGGAATATATCCGCGTCCGGCGGGAATTTATCCCGATAACTCTGTATGAATATTTGTTTTGACATCTATATCCTTTGTGTTGCCGGTAGAGGGTGCACCTCCCCAGCCTGATCAGGAGAGAGCAGGAAGGATCGATTCCCCGTTGCGATAACGGGGTGGTTTCATCACAGGATGAGGGAGGGAGCGAGCCCCCTCCCGGGGGGCTCCAGCCCCCTCACGGTCCCACCCCGCGAGGATAGGATGTTTCATCTAACGGGTCACGGAATGGCGGGCACAGAGGGGGGGCATCCCTGTCCTTCCGCGGACAGGTTGGAAAGGCTCATACGATCCGGGCACCCTCTCTTCTATACATGTCGTATCTTGCCCGTGTGGATCCGGAAATTGCCGAGATCCTGGAAAAGGAACGCCTGCGCCAGACGAACGGCCTTGAGCTCATCGCCTCGGAGAACCTCGTGAGCCGGGCGGTCCTGGAGACCACGGGATCGATCATGACCAACAAGTATGCCGAGGGCTACCCGGGCAAGCGGTACTACGGCGGATGCGAATTCTATGACATGGCCGAGAACCTGGCCCGGGACCGGCTGAAGCAGCTCTTCGGGGCGAAGCATGCCAACGTGCAGCCCCACTCCGGCACCCAGGCCAACATGGCGGTCTACTTTTCGGTCATGGAGATGAAGGACGTGCTCATGTCCATGTCCCTCTCCCAGGGTGGCCACCTCTCCCACGGTTCGCCGGCCAACTTCTCGGGCCGGCTCTTCACCGTCAAGCCCTACGGGGTGGACCCGGAGACCGAGATGCTGGATTACGGCCAGGTCGGGGAGATCGCCCGGAAGGAGAAGCCGAAGCTCATCGTCTGCGGGGCTTCGGCCTACCCCCGGACCATTGACTTCAAGGCCTTTGCGGAGATCGCCGAATCGGTGGGTGCCTACTGCATGGCTGACATCGCCCACATCGCCGGCATGTGTGCGACCGGCGTCCACCCGTCACCGGTGAACGTGGTGCACTTCACCACCACCACCACCCACAAGACCTTACGGGGCCCCCGGGGCGGGGCCATCATGGCGGAACCCGATTATGCCCAGGCCGTGGACAAGGCGGTCTTCCCCGGCATGCAGGGCGGTCCCCTGATGCACATCATTGCGGCAAAGGCGGTCTGCTTCAAGGAAGCCCTCCGGCCCTCCTTCCGGGACTACAACCGGCAGATTGTGAAGAACTGCAGGGCCGTGGCGGCGACCCTCATGGAAAACGGCCTCCGGCTGGTCTCCGGAGGGACCGACAACCACCTGCTCCTTATCGACCTGACTGATCTGGGGATCACCGGGATCGATGCCGAGAACGCCCTGGGCCGGGCCGGGATCACCGTGAACAAGAACACGATCCCACGGGAGACCCGGAGCCCATTTGTCACGAGCGGCCTCCGGATCGGTACTCCCGCAGTCACCAGCCGGGGGATGAAGGAGGAGGAGATGCGGTTCATCGGCGACCGCATCGCCCGCGTGCTGAAGGATATCACGAATACGGCGCGTCAGGCCGAGGTGAAGGCCGAGGTCCAGGCGATGGCATCGAAGTTCCCCATCTACCCCGAGTGACATGATCCTGGACGGGAAGCAGGTTGCGGCGGAACGGCGGGAAGCCCTGAAGGATGAGATCCGTTCCTCCGGCCTCTCCCCGCACCTCGCCACCGTCCTGGTGGGCGATGACCCGGCATCCCGGCTCTATGTGCGGCTGAAGCATGAGGCATGCGGGAAGGTGGGTATCGGTTCCGCAGGACGGATCCTCCCTGCCGATGCCACGACCGGTGACGTCGTGAACGTGGTGCGGGAACTGAACCGGGACACCGAGATCGACGGAATCCTGGTCCAGCTCCCCCTCCCGTCGCAGGTGGAAACCCCCCGCGTGCTGGAGGCGGTGGACCCGGGGAAGGATGTGGACGGGTTCCATCCCTGCAACCTGGGACGGCTCCTCACCGGATCCCCCGTCCTGGTCCCGGCAACCCCCCTCGGGATCATGACCCTGCTGGACCACTACAGGATCCCGCTCGCCGGCCGGAACGCCGTGGTGGTGGGGAGGTCAGTTGACGTGGGAAAGCCCCTCGCCGCCCTGCTCACCGCTGCCGATGCCACCGTTACCCTGTGCCACTCGAAGACCCGGGACCTGGCATCCAGCACCCGCGGGGCCGAGATCCTGGTCTCTGCCACCGGCCGCCCCCGTTCCATCACGGCACCTATGGTACGGAAGGGTGCTGTCGTGGTTGACGTGGGGACCGGTTATCTGGACGGGAAACTCTGCGGCGACGTGGACTTCGCCAGCGTGAGTGCGGTTGCCTCCGCCGTGACACCAGTGCCAGGTGGTGTGGGGCCCATGACCATCGTATCGCTCCTGGAAAATACCCTCCGTGCGGCGAGGATGCGGCGATGCCCTCCTGTCTGATCGGCAGGCTGCAGGTGGGAGGGGGCGCTCCTGTCCGGCTGATGGGCGTCATCAACTGCAGCCCCGAATCCTTCTATGCGGGATCCTACGTCCCGCCCGGTGACGTGCGGGAGCAGGCCCTTGCCATGACCCGTGACGGGGCAGACATCATCGATGTCGGTGCCCGTGCCACCGGTCCCGGCGCCCCTCCCCTTCCCCCGTCCGGGGAGATGGCCCGGATAGAGGAAGCCCTTTCCGCCCTGGACGGGAGCGGGATCCCGGTCTCGGTGGACACGACGGTTCCGGAGGTGCTGGAAGCCTGCCTGCGCCATGACGTGGCTGCAGTGAACGATATCCGGGGCCTCGCCGACCCGGTGTATGCCCAGCTGGCAGCGGACAGCGGTCTCCCTGTCATCGCCATGGCCTCGCGGATCCGCCCTGGCGATGCACAGTCCGTGGAGGAGACGCGGGAGAACCTGAAGGGAATCCTTGCCCGCTGTTCCCGGTTCGGGATCGACCAGTACATCCTGGACCCTGCCATCGGGCTCTGGGTGCAGGGCAGGACCCCGGCCCTTGACTGGCTCCTCTGCCGCAACTTCCGGAGGTTCCTCGAGTTCGACCGGCCCGTGCTGGCCGCCGTCTCCCGCAAGTCCTTCCTGGGGGACCTCTCAGGCCGCGACCCGGAGGGACGCCTCGCGGGAAGCTTGGCCGTCACCGTGCTGCTGGTCCAGCAGGGGGCGGCGATGGTCCGGACCCACGACGTGCAGGAGACCCGGGACGCCCTCGCGGTGCTGCAGCGGATGGGGTGAGAGGGAGTGGCCCGGTCGTTCAGTGTCCATGCCCTGAAGACCCCCCTGATCCGGGCCGGGGACGACCTGGCGGCGATCCTCTTCACTGCCGCCACAAGGAGCACCGCACGGGGGATCCGGGACGGGGACGTGATCGTCGTCGCCGAATCGCCGGTGGCCACCGCCGAGGGAAGCGCCGTCGTGCTGGACCGGGTGATCCCATCGGCCCGGGCTGTCGAGATGGCCGCCCGGTACCGGATCGATCCCCGGGTGGCAGAGGTGGTCCTGCGGGAAAGCGACGAGGTGGTGGGGGGGATCGACGGGTTCCTGCTCTCCATGGTCCACGGCACGCTCCTCCCGAATGCGGGTGTGGACCTCTCCAATACCCCGCCGGGGACCGCACTCCCGCTCCCGAAGGATCCGGACCGGAGCGCGATCCGGCTCCGGCAGGCCATCCAGGACCGGACCGGTGCGAAGGTCGCCGTGATCATCGCTGACAGCCGGACCCATGCCATGCGCCTGGGATGCAGCAGCGTGGCCATCGGCTGTGCCGGCATCCGGGCGGTGATCGATGAGCGGGGCAAGCGGGACCTCTTCGGCAGCGAACTGCATGTGACCCAGCGGGCGGTGGCCGACAACATCGCCTCGGCAGCGGTGCTCCTCATGGGGGAGACCGACGAATCGGTGCCGGCAGCGCTCGTCCGGGGACTGGAGATCCCCATTGAGGAGGTCTCCGGCGTCCCATCCATCGATGCGGCGGAGTGCCTGTTCATGGGTGTGGCTCTCCGGCAGGCGCGTGGGGAGAGGGAAGAATAGAGAATCCCCCTCCAGTGCCCTTGCATATGGTTTACCGGGATGCTCCAGGGCGGACCTGCAGGTCCCCCCACTCGGGATGGAGTGAGTTCCGCACCGGTTCTCGGTATATGGTGCGGGAGGGGGCGGGGCCCCCTCCCGGTCCCTCCCCCATGAGGATAGTCCGATCTTCGGTTGTTGATCCAGGGACATCTTACTGCCCCGGAACACTGGCGGGGGTGCCCACGCGGCGGGGGCGGTGAGCCCCCGAGAGCGTCTCACCAGCAGCCAGTGATTCCGGTTTACCATTAGGAGATATTCGAGGAATTCTTCAGGCGCCGGAAGAAGATGGGCCTCCGGAAGAACGTTCCAGTATCCTTTTTCAAGCGGGGGGGTCAGGTCGATTTCCGGCCCCGTTCCGCCTTCACGCGGCCGCACTCCGCGTCCAGGGCAAACCCGAGGGAGACCAGGTACTCCCTGCTCTTCCCCCGTCCGTGGATCAGGATCTCTGCGAGATCCCCCTCCTCGTCCACGTCGGTGTGGAGCCGGAAGGAATCGATCACCTCCACCGTCACCCCGAACTCCTCCGCGACCTTCAGGTGCTTCAGGAAGCTGCCCGCGTAGTAATCGGCCCGGAACCGGGCCGGGTTCTTGAGGTAGATGGCATTCGTACCCCCTCCTCTGCCCGGAACGATGGAGATGGTCGCGCTGGTGGTGAGCATCCGGGTGATGATCTCAGGCCGCACCAGCGGGAGATCCGACATGATAATCAGGGTGGCGCCGGGAAGGGTGGGCAGGATCGCGTTCAGTGACTCGTTGAGGCCGCTCCCGTCCACCCGGGTCTCGGCGCCGGGGTAGCGGTACGGGGTGGTGCTGAGGATGAGGGGCCTGCAGCCGGCTGCCAGGACCGCGGCCACCACGTCGTCCAGCATGGCCCGGGCAAAGGCCTCCCGCTCCGCCTGGCTCATGACACCCGAGAGGCGGGACTTGGGGTTCACCGGCTTGAAGGGGATCAGGGCGGTAACAGTCATGGTACTCCTGCGCTCTTTTCCAGTTTCTGCTTCAGATTCATGGCAAACTCTTCCGCATGTCTGAGGTCTTCCGCATTCGGCCTCCCTTTGTTCATTCCCCCGAAGAATTTCAGGAAACTGTTGGTGTTGAAACCCTTGCAGCTGAATTCATCGACAATCACGTACCCCCTGGATTGCAGTTTCTCCCTGAGCAGCGAGTGATCCTTCTCGACTTTGGCCTTTCCTGTCATGGCACTGGTGGAGAAGATGAATGCGTTCCTGCGGGTGACTGGCGGGAGTCTCCCGGCAAGGTCCAGCAGATCCCTGTGGTGTTTTCCCCCGTAAATCCCTGAACCAAATCCTATCAGATCATACGTGTCCAGCTCTTCCGGGGTTACCTGCGGTGGGGTTGTGATGGGTGCATCAAGCACGCGTGCAAAGACCTGAGCTATCTTCTCGGTATTATGGTGATGATACGAAAACAGGACCAGGAGAGTTTTCATTCCCAAGAGTACATCCATCAGCCGTTCCCCATGGAAAAACGAACCGGACTTCGCAATAACCCAACCTCACCTTCATCACCCTCCGGGGGGATGGTACACTGAGATTATGACGTCCCCCCGGCCCCTCACTTTCTCCCGGAACGTCTTCCTCCCGCTCACCACCGTCTGCCGGAACCGGTGCGACTACTGCTGCTTCCGGACACCGGTACAGGAGGGCTGCATCATGCCCCCGGGAGAGGTCCTCCGGACACTGGAGTGCGGCGCCTCGCTGGGATGCACCGAAGCCCTCTTCACCTTCGGCGAGAAGCCGGAACTGGAGCCGGGCTTCACTGGCCGGATGCAGGGCGCGGGTTACCCGGATATCCTGCACTACTGCCACGCCATGTGCAGTGCGGCGATCGACCTGGGCATCCTCCCCCACACGAATGCCGGGATCCTCAGCCGGGAGGAGATGGCCTTCCTGAAGGAGGTGAACGCCTCCATGGGTCTCATGCTGGAGACGACAGCCCTGGTCCCTGCCCACCGGCGCTCCCCGGGCAAGGATCCCGGCGTGCGGATCCGGATGATCGAGGAGGCAGGGCAGCTCCGGATCCCCTTCACCACCGGAATCCTGGTGGGAATCGGCGAGACCATGGGGGACCGGGAGGAGAGCCTCTCGCTGATCCGGGACCTGCACCGGCGTTACGGTCACATCCAGGAGGTGATCGTCCAGAACTTCTGCCCCAAGGAGGGGACGCCCATGGCCGGGGCGCCGGTCCCGGAGACCGATGAGTTCTGCGTCACCATCTCGATGGCCCG
The DNA here is from genome assembly GCA_028678555.1 of Methanomicrobiales archaeon. GTDB lineage: Archaea > Halobacteriota > Methanomicrobia > Methanomicrobiales > JACTUA01 > JAJRCY01. The sequence continues at coordinate 2,122 of JAJRDF010000065.1, read as the reverse complement.
GGACATCCTGCCCGATGACGTGGCGGTGCAGATCGCCCCCAATCTCGCCGATGCCAGGGAACTGGTCCCCTGCGGCGTGGATGACCTGGGCGGGATCTCGCCCCTGACCATCGACTACGTGAACCCCGAGCACCCCTGGCCCCAGATCGAGTCCCTGGTATCGATCGCAGGAAAACGGGGGCTCCGGGAGCGGCTCTGCATCTACCCGCAGTACATTGAGGAAGGGTGGTATCCCCCCCGTATCGAAGCGCTTATCAGACGCCTGGAGCAACAGATCCGGGAGCGATCACTGTGAAGAAGGGGGGACTCCTGTACCGGGGAAAGGCAAAGTCGGTGTACCGTACGGACGTGCCCCAGGAGCTGGTGGTGGAGTTCCGGGATGACATCACCGCGTTTGACGGCGGGAAGAAGGCGAGCCTGGCAGAGAAGGGCACGCTGAACGCCCGGGTCTCGGCCTTCTTCTTTGAACTCCTGGAGAAGGCAGGGATCCGTACGCACTACCTGGGCATGATCGATCCCTCCACCATGCGGGTGCGGACGCTCACCATGATCCCGCTGGAAGTGATCGTCCGGAACGTGGCGGCAGGGTCCATTGTGAAGCGGTATCCCTTCACGGAGGGGCAGCCCCTGGACCCGCCCATCCTTGTCATCGACTACAAGGATGATGCACGGCACGATCCCATGATCAACGATGAGATCATCCTGGCCCTGAAGATCGTGTCCGCGGCAGAACTCCAGGAGATAAAACGCCTGGCACTATCCGTGAACCGGGTGTTGCGGGACCACCTGAAGGGGAAGGGGATTACGCTCGTGGACTTCAAGATAGAGTTCGGGAAGGACGGGGCCGGGAATATCACTCTCGGGGACGAGATCAGCATGGATTCGATGCGGCTGTGGGATACAGGATCCGGGCAGTCCATGGACAAGGACGTGTACCGGTTCGATAAGGGCGACGTGATGGACGCATACCGCCGGGTAGCGGAGCGGATTACGGCGGCGGCAGGAGGGCGGTCCCGGTGAAGGTGACGGTCCGGATCACCATCTCCCTGAAGAAGGGGATGCTGGACCCCGAGGCACGGGCCATCCGGCACGCACTGGAGAACCTGGGCTTTGCCACGGAGGCCCTCTCCACCGCCCGCGTCTTCCTCGTGACGATGGAAGCGGCGGGGAAAAAGGAGGCGAAGGAGCGGGCCGCCGAGATGTGCGAGCGGCTTCTCGCCAATCCCGTCATCCACCGGTACCAGATCGAGGTCCAGGAATGAAATTTGCGGTGGTCCAGTTCGGGGGCTCCAACTGCGACCGGGACACCTGGCACGTGCTGCAGGAGGTGCTGGGGGTGGACACGGATCTGGTGTGGTACAAGGAGGGCCTCCCCCGGGGGTGCGACGCGGTCGTCCTGCCCGGCGGATTCTCGTACGGGGATTACCTGAGGGCCGGGGCCATCGCCGCCAGGACGCCGGTGATGCAGGACATCCGGAGGCACGTCCAGGACGGGAAGCTGGTGCTGGGCATCTGCAACGGGGCCCAGATGAGCGCAGAGGCGGGTTTCATCGAGGGGACCTTTGCCATCAACGCGTATCCCAAGTTCCTCTGCCGGCCGGTGCACCTCCGGGTGGAGACCGCATCCTCGCCCTTCACCTCCCGGTTCCGGGAGGGGGAGGTGATCCGGCTCCCCATCGCCCACAAGGAGGGGCGGTTCATCACCCTGCCGGAGACAATGGCGGCCCTCAACCGGGAGCACCGGGTTGCGTTTCGGTTCTGCAATGAGAAAGGGACGGTCTCAGAGGAGACGAACCATAACGGATCGCTGGAGAGCGTTACAGGGGTCCTGGGGCAGTACCGGAACGTGCTCGCCCTCATGCCCCACCCCGAACGGGCGTCGGAGGATGTCCTGGGATCCGCTGACGGCCGCCGGATCTTCGAGTCCATGATCCGGCACGTGGAGATTGAAGGGTAACCCGGGCGACCCGCCGCCCCCGCCGCGCCCCCTGAGGAATCGTTCACATATCATCTGGCGGTATGCCGGAATCTTTGTGTACCGGGGACACGCTCTCGGGGGCTCACCACCCCCGCCGCTACGACTGTGGAATCAATCACATATCATCCTTCGGTATACCGGAAT
>JAJRDF010000064.1 GCA_028678555.1 Methanomicrobiales archaeon | reverse complement strand
GCGGACCAGGCGTTCCTGCGGGAGATCTTTGCCGAGGGGGTCAGGCGGGGGGCCGACCGGCTCTGCTTCTGCGACACGGTGGGGATCCTGACCCCCGAGCGGACCGCTGAGATGATGCCGCCCCTGGCCGCCATCGCCCCGCTCTCCATCCACTGCCACGATGACCTGGGGGTGGGGATGGCCAACACGCTGGCCGCGCTGAAGGCCGGCGCCACCTGCGCCCATACCACGGTGAATGGCCTGGGGGAGCGGGCAGGGAACACTGCCTTCGAGGAGCTGGTGATGGCCCTGGAAGTGCTGTACGGGTACCGTACCGGGATAATGACCCGGGAGCTCTACCACCTCTCCACCCTGGTCTCCCGGCTCACCGGGGTTCCCCTGCCCACCAACAAGGCCATCGTGGGGGAGATGGCGTTCACCCACGAGAGCGGGATCCATGCCCACGGGATCCTCCGGGACTCCCGGACCTACGAGCCCATCACGCCGGAGCTGGTGGGCCGGAAGCGGCGAATCGTGCTGGGAAAGCACTCCGGCTCCGCCTCTGTCCAGGCGGCCCTCGACGAGATGCACTACCAGGCCGACGAGAGGCAGCTCCGCGAGATCGTGGCCCGGATCAAGGCGCTGGGTGACCGGGGGAAGCGGGTCACCGACGCGGACCTGATGGCCATCGCCGAGGCGGTGCTGGGTCTCGCCTTCACCCCGGCCCTCTCCCTCAAGCAGTTCACGGTGGTCTCGGGAAGCCACGTGATGCCCACCGCGTCCGTGACGCTTGTCGTGAACGGCGAGGAGGTGACCGGGGCCTCGACGGGGAACGGTCCCGTGGACGCCGCCGTGGAGGCCCTCCGCCGCACCGTTGCCGCTGCGGGGGACATCCGGCTGGAAGAGTACCACGTGGATGCCATCCGGGGCGGGACGGACGCCCTCGTCGAGGTAACGGTAAGGTTAAGTAAGGACGGAAAGATACTTACATCCCGCGGCGCCCGCACCGACATCATCATGGCCAGCGTCGAAGCAGTCATTGCGGGCATGAACCGGCTGCTGGGTGAGGAGAATGAAGACCGGAGCAAAGATACTCGTTGAGGGGCTCCAAAGGGAGGGAGTCGACATCATCTTCGGCTACCCCGGCGGAGTGATCCTGCCAGTCTACGACGAACTCTACGATTCCCCGATCCGGCACATCCTCGTACGCCACGAGCAGGCGGCCGCCCACGCCGCCGACGGGTATGCCCGGGCCAGTGGCCGGGTAGGGGTCTGCCTGGCCACTTCAGGCCCCGGCGCCTGCAACCTGGTTACTGGCATCGCCAACGCCTACATGGACTCGGTCCCGATGGTGGCCCTCACCGGCCAGGTACCCACGAGCCTGCTGGGCAACGATGCCTTCCAGGAGGCGGATATCACGGGCATCACCCTGCCCGTCACCAAGCACAGTTACCTGGTGAAGCGGACGGTGGACGTGGACCGGGTGGTACAGGAGGCGTTCTACATCGCCCGGACCGGGAGGCCGGGCCCGGTGCTCATCGACCTGCCCAAGGACGTCACCGCCGGCCAGATCGACGAGGTCCCTCCCCTGCCCGAGAAGGTGCATCTCCGTGGCTACCAGCCCACCCTGAAAGGACACACGCGGCAGATCGACAAGGCCATCGAGCTGATCGAGAAGGCGGAACGGCCGGTGATCTATGCCGGCGGGGGGATTATCACTTCCGAGGCATCGGGAGAGATGGTCCAGCTCGCCGAGCGCCTGCTCTGCCCGGTCACGACCACGCTCATGGGCCTCGGCTCCATCCCCTGTGACCATCCCCTGAACCTGGGTATGCTGGGCATGCACGGGACCGCCTATGCCAACTATGCCGTGACCGAGAGCGATCTCCTGATCGCCCTCGGGGTCCGGTTCGATGACCGGGTAACGGGGAAGCTCTCGACCTTTGCCCCCCATGCCCAGATCATCCACGTGGACATCGACCCGGCCGAGATCGGGAAGAACAAGAAGGTGGACGTCCCGATTGTCGGGGACCTGCGGTCGGTGCTCCAGACGATGCTCCACCGGATGAAGAAGCGTGATGACCGGAAGCACTGGCTCGCGAAAGTCCGGGCCTGGATGCGCAAGCATCCCCTCTCCTACAAGAGCGACGGGTGCCTCCGGCCGCAGTATGTGATCCAGGAGCTCTCGAACCTGCTGAAGGGTGAGGGGATCATCGTCTCCGAGGTGGGACAGAACCAGATGTGGACCGCCCAGTGGTACTGCTTCCGGAACCCCCGGTCCTGGCTCTCGTCCGGGGGGCTGGGGACCATGGGGTACGGGTTCCCCGCCGCCATCGGGGCCCACTTTGCCCGGCCCGACGAGACGGTGGTGGATATCGCAGGCGACGGATCCTTCCAGATGAACATCCAGGAGCTGGGGACGGTGGCGGCCAATAACATCCCGGTGAAGGTCGTCATCCTGAACAACATGTTCCTGGGCATGGTCCGGCAGTGGCAGGAGCTCTTCTACGATCACCGGTACTCCTACACCGAGCTCCCCCCCGTGGACTTCGTGGGTATCGCGAAGGCCTACGGTATCGACGGGCTCCGGGTGGAGCAGAGCGAGGAGGTCCCCTCCGCGCTCCGCACCATGATCGAGACCGAAGGCCCCTTCATCCTGGATGTCCGGATCGAGCGGGAGGAGAATGTCTTCCCCATGGTGCCGGCGGGAGCCGCCATCAACGAGATGATCGGTGGGCATGTCGTGCCGGAGAGGGAACTGGAACTCGCTGCGGCGGAAGAGGGCGATGCCACCTTCAGACCCGGGAGGAAGGCCGTATGAAGGCACACACCCTCTCCGTTCTTGTCGAGAACCGGGCCGGGGTGCTCACCCGGGTCTCCGGCCTCTTTGCCCGGCGGGGCTTCAACATCGAGTCACTGGCCGTGGGGGCTTCCGAGCTCCCCGGCATGAGCCGGATGACCATCGTCGTCATCGGGGACGATGCCCAGGTCGAGCAGGTGATGAAGCAGCTGAACAAGCTGATCGATGTCATCAAGGTCTCGGATATCACGGAGAGCGAGATCGTGGACCGGGAGCTGGCCCTGATCAAGGTGAACGCGGAACCCGGCTCCTCCCGCTCGGAGGTGATGCAGATCGCCTCCATCTTCCGGGCGCAGATCGTGGACGTTGGAGCGAAAACCGTGGTGCTGCAGGTGGCTGGCGACCCGGGAAAGATCGAAGCCCTGGAACGGCTTCTCCGCCAGTTCGGGGTGAAGGAGCTGATCCGGACGGGTAAGATCTCCATGCTCCGGGGTGCAAAGACCGTCCAGCCCACGAAATAATCCTTTTTTTCCACGGGAAAACTTTTAGGGACCTGTCTGTTTGCCCCCTGTTCCCGGTGACGGGAGCGTGGGGTGCGGGCAGTTCCTCTGCCAGAACCTGCTCCGATGGAGAACCTCCGCGCGTGGGATCCTCTGCCGCGTGCCTGATGGGTGACCACGGTGTTCCGGGGCCAATTCACGGCTATTTTCCCCTGATATCCCGGGTGATCCGGAACCTCTTTATTCCTGTCCTTTTCCTGATCTGCACGGTTCTGGACGATGTTTCAGGGGGCGGGAGGGTCCCGTATCGTCCGGAACCGCGTGAACGCTCACCATGATTATTTCACGTGATGCCCACCCCTCTCTGTGGATACAGACCCCAGAATGTCAGGTGATGGTATGGACAACACATCATGGAACAACGGGAGGATGTTTCCCTACGAGGTGGAGGAACTCCTCAACGTGGACGGCATTTCGGATATCCAGGAGATGCTGGACCGGCTGGTCAGGGCACGGGAATTTGCACGGGAGAAAGTCGGGGACCTGGGGTACGATGTGACAACCCTGGACCTGGACAACCTCCCCGATCACACCAACCAGGAACAGCTGTACTGGCTTTCGTTCTACAAGAACCTCTTCAATTTCCTTTCCATCCCGCTCTGGGTGAACGGGCGGGTCACCCGGGATGAGATCAACAGCATCCGGTTTGACGAGCGGTGCCTCTACGACATCGCCGAGATCCTGCACGAAATTGAGCAGGCCGCCTGAATCACCCCCTTTCCCTGCACGGCCCTCCCCTCCCCCATTTGCAGACCCGGATACTCCCGGAACCATCGGGCAACTCCCATTTTTTCCGGGGAGCACCACGGCACCTTCCGGCAGGAGCATATGCGGTGTTCCCTGCTCCCTTCTTTATCTTCCGTCGTGATCCATCCCCGATGGGCAAAAAAGTGATGCCGACATATCTCTTGTTTCTCCTGCAGCTTCTTCTACAGGATGCCGTCGCGGATCCGCTTCATCTCCCGGAGCACCGCAGTTCCCCGGACCGGGTTCCCCTGCCGGTTCAGTTCCCCCACCAGCCGGTACACCGACGCCGGGGAGAGGTTTCGTTCCAGGGCCCTCCGGGCCACCTGGCGTGCCGGGGGTTCACCGGATTGATCGGGGAACACGAGGATCTCCCGTGCGCACCGGCCCACCCGGCCGGTCTTCCGCTGCCGTGTCCGGATCCCCCGGTGCTTCCGTCCGATCCCCTCCAGCTCGGCCCTGAGGGTCTCCTCGCCCAGATCCGAGAGGAGGGCAGAGAAAAGATCCTGTAATGTTCTCATCTACAGTATATCTGATAAATTCTCTCAGATTAAATACCTGCCGGCCGTCCTCCGTCGCGGCATCACCCATATATGGAGCCGGGTCCTATAGGAAAGGCGTGAAGTGGGCGATCCTGGGAGGGGGTCTCTCCGGTGTCACCATAGCCCGGATCCTCCATGGGAAGGGACACGAGGTCGTGGTGCTGGAACGGCAGGGAGAGATTGGCGGGCTCTGCCGGTCCCGCTCAGAGCAGGGGTTCACCTTTGACCGCGGCGGATCCCACATCATCTTTTCCCGTGACCAGGGCGCCCTGGCCTTCATGCAGGGGGTGCTGGGTGAGAACCGTTCGGTCCGCGACCGGAACACCGTGGTCTTCTACAAGGGGAAGGAGGTCCCGTACCCGTTCGAGAACGGACTCTCTGCACTTCCGAAGGAGGACCTCTATCTCTGTATCCACGGGTTCATCCAGGCGCTGATCGCCCACGAGAAGGGCGTGGTCCCACCGCCCGCCAATTTCCGCGAATGGATAGATACCACCTTTGGCAGGGGGATTGCCGACTGCTACCTGGTTCCGTACAACGAGAAGATCTGGAAATATCCCCTGGAGAAGATGTCCACCCACTGGGTGGAAGGCAGGATCCCCCGGCCGCCGGTGGAGGATGTGATCCGGGCTGCCATCGGAATCCCGACGGTGGGGTACGCACACCAGGCAGTCTTCTCCTACCCCACCGTGGGGGGAATCCAGGCGATGGTCCGGGCTATCGCAGCGCCCGTCGAGAAACATATCCGCACAGGCTTTTCCGTGAATTCGGTGCGGAAGGAAGGACGACAGTACGTGGTGTCTGACGGAAAGGAGACGATCCGGGCGGACCGGGTCATCTCCACGATTCCGCTCCAGGCCCTTCTCCCCTGCCTCACTGACGTCCCGGAACCGGTTGGAGAAGCCTGCAGGAACCTGAAGTACAACTCCCTCTCCTCGGTCTCCCTGGGTATCCGGGGAACGGTGCCCCCCGTCTCCTGGATGTATGTCCCCGGGAAGGACCTTGGCCAGTTCAACCGCATCTCGTTCCCGTCCAGCTACAGCGATGCGGTGGCCCCGGCGGGGCACGCCGCGATCCTTGCCGAGATCACGTTCCGTGACGGCGATCCGGTCGCTTCCCTGACGGATGAACAGCTGGTGGAACACGTGGTCTCAGGCCTCTGCCGGATGGGGATCCTGAGCTCACCTGAAGCGGTGGTGTACTCGCACGTGGATCGTGAGCCCTTTGCCTACGTGATCTACGACCTGGACTACCTGCACAACATCCGGATCGTTCGGGACCATGTGGAAGGCCGCGGGATTGATCTCCTGGGGCGGTTTGCCCGGTTCGAGTACCTGAACATGGATGCCTGTATCCGGGCCGCCATGGACTTTGCGGAGGATATCCCGTGCGCGTGAATTTCCTGGTGGAGGACTTCCTGGTCTTCAAGTACATCGGCTGTGCCACCGCCGCGAGGATGATCTACCGGAACCTGCCTGAAAAGGATATCCAGGCCTGCTGGAACTCTCTCAGGCGGGATGTGGACGTGGCCCATTTCCACACCTTCGGACCCCTGGCCCTCTTCTACCGCACATATACGAAGGGCGTCCGGCTCCTCACCGCCCACTCAACCCCCCACACCAACGTCGGGAATATTGCATCCAGCGGCCTCGTGAACCGGCTCTACCCCCCCATCTACCGGGGATTTGACCACATCATCACCGTCTCGGACCCCTGTGACCGGGACGTGCGGGCGATGCTCCCCGGTGTCCCCACCACCATGATCCCGAACGGAGTGGACCGGGCGTTCTTCCGGCATGCCCCGGCAAAGCGGCGTGCCTTCCGGGAGGCCCTCGGAGTGAACGAGGACGAGACGGTGGTGCTCACCGTGGCCCAGCAGACCCCCCGGAAGGGTATCTATGACTTCCTGGCCCTGGCCGAACAGGTACCGGACCTGATCTGGGTCTGGGTCGGCGGGTTCCCCTACGGCCCCCTCTCCAAGGATTACTTCCGGATCCGGCGGGAGAAGAAAAAGATCCACGAGAACGTGATCTTCACCGGTTTCATCCCGGACATCATGGATGCGTACAGCGGGGCAGACCTCTTCTTCATGCCCTCCCATGCCGAGACCTTCGGCCTCGTGATCCTGGAGGCGCTCGCAAGCGGCCTCCCGGTACTCGCCCGGGGCATCCCCGAGTTCCGGGAGATTTTCGGTGATTCCATCGCGTTCTTTAAGAACCTGGACGATGCCGGGCAGCTGGTCCAGAGCCGGGACCACTGGCGGCTCTCCGGTGAGAAGGCCCGGGCAGCCACCGAGCGGTACGACATCAGGCTTATTGCGCAGCGCCACGCTGAGCTCTACAGGGAGCTGTCCGGGCCGTGATCTCTGTCGTCATCCCTGCCTACAACGAAGAAGGCAGTATCCTCGCCTGCCTGGAGTCCCTGAACCGCCAGACGATCCCCCGGGACCAGTACGAGCTGATCGTGGTGGACGGGAACTCCAGGGATCGGACAAGGGAGCTCGCAGCCCCCCTTGCGGACCTCGTCTTCATCCAGACCTCGGCCAAGGTGGGGGGAGCCCGTAACGACGGCATCCAGCGGGCCAGGGGGGAGATCGTGGCCACCACCGATGCGGACTGCGTGGTGCCGCCGGACTGGCTGGAGCGGATCCTCGCGGATTTCAGCCGGTACCACCCGGTCCAGCTCTACGGGACGGTCTACCCCAGGGAAGGGGGCCTCGGGAACCACCTGGCCCTGGCGTTTGCCAACACCTTCTCCCGTCTCGGCTACTGGACCCGCACCCTCTATTACACGCTGGGGTGCAACACCGCCTTTGACCGTCAGGCCTTCCTGGCAGCCGGCATGTACCGAGTCATCGATGCCGGCGACGATCTCGAGATCGCCCTCCGGATGAAGAAACTGGGGCGGGTGGTGCTGGATCCCTCCCTGAAGGTGGGGTTCTCCATGCGCCGGTACCAGCAGTTCGGGACGATCCGTTCCCTGTACCAGTGGCTGTACATCGTGTACCACGGCGGGGAATCCACGAAGTACCAGTACTCGCACCAGGAGTACCGCTGAGGAAGGGAGCTCATGGACGGAACACATGAGAAAGGAGGGGATGATTTCTACCGCCGGGTGCAGCAGCAGGTGGATGCTTTCAACGGCTGCCCCTATGCCCGGATGATGGGGATAGAGATCACGGAAGTCTGGCCCCGGGGCGCCCGTGTCACCATGTCGCCCGAGGGAAAGGAGAATCCCCACGGCGTGATCCACGGAGGTGCCATCTTCTCCCTGGCAGACCAGGCGTTCGCCATTGCAGCAAACCAGGAAGGGGTACAGGTGGCCACGTCGGTGTACATCACCTTCATGGTCCCGGCCACCGGGACCCTGGAAGCGGTGGCCGAGTTCCTGGGCGAGACGGATCAGACAGC
>JAJRDF010000174.1 GCA_028678555.1 Methanomicrobiales archaeon | reverse complement strand
GGGGTGCTCACCACGGCCATGTACTCGGTGCTGATCGTGGTCTTCCTCCTCGTCAACATCCTGGCGCCCATGCTGGCCATCCGCCTCTTCCGGATCCCCTCGGTCCGTTCGGACCGCCGTGGTGGTGCCTGGATCTGACGCACTCCCGGCTGTCGATCCGCACCCTGTCACCTGTTCGGTCTGTGCCTCCGCTGGATGGAGGCGAGCATATTCTCGAAGAGGGGACGGGAGACCGTCACGGTCCCTCCGGGCTGGTTCAGGGCCATCCAGGTGTTGATCGAGGTGGTGAAGGAGAGGATCTCCACCGGATCCGTGAGGGATTCCTCAATCCAGTCCCGCAGCTGGCTCCGGTTCGCAATCCGGATCCCCCAGGCATGCTCGATGGTGGCCAGCTGGGCCTCGATCACCCCCCGGGTCATGGACCGGGCCCCACACCCTTCTCGAGGCCGGTGGACCACCCGATGTCGAACCGGGTCCCGCACTCAGGGCAGACCAGGACGATCCGGTACCGGTCCGACCCCTCTGCCACCCGCAGGAAGGAACAGTGGAAACCCCGGGTATAGCCACAGTTCGGGCACCGGTGAAAGTCATCGCCGGGATCGCTCTTCCGGATCTCAGGGGGGACTGCCATGGGTGAAGATCCACGCCCATGGGGGATAATCCCTCCGGGGGTTCCCCTCAGAGGGTGGCGCCCGCCAGGATCCCCAGGGAGGAGATCAGGAGCGAGAGGTGGAGGACCGGGAGCAGGGCCAGGCCTTTCTCCGGCACCGGGTCTGCGAGGATTCTCCCGACGACAATGATCAGCAGCAGGGAGGCAGCTGCCCAGGCGGCCAGTGGGACGGGCCCCAGCAGGGGGTAGAAGAAGGCCCCGGCCACCAGGTGGAGGGCCGCCCAGCCGCCGATCCAGGCGGCGGTCCCCCTGGTGCCATACAGGACCGGGATGGTGGCGAGGCCCCTGGCACGATCATTCTCAAGGTCGGCGAGATCGTTCACCGCCAGGTGGACCAGCGTCCAGGGATAGAACGCAAGGAAGAACCGGAGGGCCAGCGCGTCGGGGTACCCCAGGCAGAGGTAGCCTGCCACCGGGAAGAGGGCGAAGTCCGTCCGGCCCACCAGCTGGGCGAACGGGAACCGCTGCCGCCGTTTTGCCACCTGGTAGAAGGCCTCCACGCAATAGCTGTACAGGCCCAGGCCGATGAGCCAGGCAGGCCGGGGCCAGGGGAAGGTGAGGGCAAGGGCGGTGGCGGCGGCAGCAAGGGCCAGGAACAGGGCGAGGGCCTCCCATGGCTGCACCGTCCCCGAGGGGATTGGCCGGGTCCCGAAGGGCCGCCAGTACCGGCTGAACACGGGACTCACGTCCCTGCGGTCCAGGTCCCGATCAATGTAGTCGTTCAGGATGAGACCGGCGGTGAACCCGCAGGCGGCCATGGCCACTGCCCGGGCGGCCAGGGACCAGGTGAACCCGCCGTACACCTCAGCGGAGAGGGCAAGGCCTGAGCAGAAGACCAGGGGCCAGACCGGCAGGAAATGGATCCGGGCCAGGTCGGCAAAGGCCCGGAGGCGGGTGCGGAGGGTCAGGCCTTCCTCCTCCCCGGTCCCTGTCACGTTGACAGGACTCTCCGGATCCACGGGTACGTCACCTCCACCGCCCCTTCGGGGCAGAGCTCCTGGCAGCAGAAGCACCGGATGCACCGGTGGTGACGGATGCGGGGAACCCGGCCCTTCACAAAGGTGATGGCAAGGGGCGGGCAGGACTCGGCACATTTCCCGCACTGACTGCACGCCGAGGCACGGATCACCGGACGGGAGGCGAGCAGCCTCCCGGCCAGGTGAACGAGGGGAGCTGGCACATGCCGCAGGGGGATGGGCCCGGGGCGCACGAAGGGCGGCCGTACCGCCTCCAGCGGCTCCCCGGGAAAGGAGATCGCCTCCGGGCCGGCAGGCCCGATACCCCGGGCAATGGCCCGCCGGATGGTGGGGACCTCCTCCGGTGCAAAGCCCATGATCCGGGCGGCGGCCATATCCAGGGCATGGGGGCTGGGGGATGCCAGCACCATGCCTACCTGGCGGAGGGTGCCCTGCGAGGGCCCGTGCCCCTCCATCCCCACCACGGCGTCCATCACCGAGAGGGCCGGGGGAAACGGGGAGCCCAGATCCAGCAACAGGTCTGCGAAGGTATCTGCATCGGTGCGGGTGTGGAGGTGGTACTCGGCCTTGGCGATACCGGGGATGTAGCCGTAGAGCACCTTGACGGCCCCCGTGAGGAGGGTCAGCTGGTGGGTCTTTAACTTGGAGACGCAGATGACGGTATCGGCCTCCGTGACCGCCCGGGCGATGCGGAACCTCCGGAAGGTGGCGCCCGCAGGGACAGGGACCTCGTCGTATGCGTCGTCAAAATACGCGGCGGCGCACCCGGTAGCGTCGATCACCTCCTGCATCCCCGTGTTCCGGAGCAGCGCATCGTAGGAGGAGCGGGTGTTCCTCCCGCCGGGAGAATCCCCCACAATGACCGTAGCCCCGGCCGCCTGCACCTGCTCCACCACGGCCCGCACCACCTCCGGGTGGGTGGTCACCCCATCCTCCGGCGGCCTCGACGAGAGCAGGTTGGGCTTCACCAGCACCCGGCTGCCGGGCCGCACACACGCACCGATCCCCCCGAGGGGTGCGAGGCAGGCGGCCACCGCGGCCCGGACCTCGTCCCTGTCATAGCTCCGGCACCGGGCAAGGGAGACCGGAGGGGCGGATCCCGCATTCATTGGGTAGATCCGGACGGCCCGGCCGATAAAGCCGCAGGGACCGGCCACCGCAACCGCTATGGGGGTCTGCGTCCCACCTGAGAGCCCGTGGCAAACCTGACGGTGGCGGTCCTGGGGGCGCCCGGTTATGCAAAGATCCTGGGCAAGAAGGGCACCGAGTCGGACCTGACCTTCACCAACCTGAAACGGGGCACCGACACGGTCACCTTCGTGGAACCGGCCCGGTACCCCGAGAGGCTCTCCTCCCTCTTCCACGCGGTCA
>JAJRDF010000173.1 GCA_028678555.1 Methanomicrobiales archaeon | reverse complement strand
CGAAGAACAACATGTACACCTATCCCCTGACGTCAAAGGGCACCGCCTGCGGCATGACCGTAAGTGCCAAGGACACCCTCTGGGTGACGGTGAAGCCTGCGGTGGTGACGTAAGGGGATACCAGAGCGTATACATCCCCATCCTCCAGGAGGGACAGGATCCCGGGCCTGTCCCTCCACCCGGTCACCCTTTTCCTGCGCCCGGCGCGAGGGAACCTGCCATCCCTCTCCTTTCCCCATCCTCCTATCGCTCTGCCCGCCCACGCCCGGGCAGTATCCTTTAATTTCTACCGGTGCAATGATTAAGAATTCATGACGGGCCTGGACGACCGGTTCGAGATCCTGCTGAACGACCGGGTGGTGAAGACCCCCATCGCCATCTCGGCGATGGCCGGCTGGGTGGACGCCGCCTACGTCGAAGCCCGGAAGGACCACGTCGGGGCCGCCTTCATCGGGGGGTACTCGGTGGACGCACCCACCCTCCAGGCCAGCCGGGAGATGGCGGCCGGCGGGAGGGAGGAGTTCCTGCCGGACGATCCCCTGAAGGAGCTGGAACGGCAGGTGGAGCGGCTGGAGCGCACCGGTGTCGTGGCGGGGGTGAACCTGAGGGCCGCTTCCCCCGAGTCCTTCCGGGAGGCCGCCCACGCCCTGGGGGACCGGGCGATCTATGAGATCGATGCCCACTGCCGGCAGGAACCCATGATCCGTGCCGGCTGCGGCGAGTACCTGCTCCACCACACCGGGATCCTGGAGGAGCATGTGCGGGGACTGGCAAAGGAAGGAGTCACCGTCTCGGTGAAGATCCGGGCCGGCGTCGCGAAGGACGATGCCGCCCTGGGCCACCGGCTCTGGAAAGCGGGGGCATCGGTGCTCCACGTGGACCTGATGGACTTCGGGTATGCGAAGATCCGGCAGATCCGGAACACCTCCCCTGTCTTCCTCATTGCCAACAACTCCATGCACTCCTTTGACCGGGTCATGGAGATGTTCTCCCACGGGGCCGACATGGTCTCCCTGGCCCGGCGATCGGACCCGGATACCCTGGCCGGCATCGACGCGGCCATTGCCCGCTACGCCGACGAGTTCGGCTGGTTCAATGCCCCGAAGCAGCTCTGCCGGGGGGGCGATGTCCGGGCCCTCACTTTCTGCTGCCTCCCTGTGAAGGAGTGCCCCCTGATCCCGACCCTCTCCCGCCTCGGTGTCTCCCGGGAGGAGTACATCCGGATGAAGCAGGAAGCGGTCCGGGGTACCCCGCTGGAGTCCGGGGAATACACCTGCTTCGGCTCCATGGCCTGGTGCTGCAAGGCCACCTCGCCCTGCATGCTCCGGGATTCCTCCATGCAGATGGCCGGCCTCACCACGAAAGAGTATATGAGGTTGAAGCGCCACCTCTCCCAGACGATCATGGAGCGGATTTTCGGTGGCCGGGCCGAAGGGAAGCAGGGCTGAACGGGCACAGCTGGCCATGATGCTGGAGGTCACGGCCTTCCCGAAGCCGGGAAACGTGGACCGGTGCCATGACTACGCATCCACCCGGCTCGAGCATTTCCTGGCATCCGCCATCCTGGCCCGGAAAGCCCTGGAACGGGCCGAGAAGGGCCCCGGGGGGCTGGGCCCGCTGATTCGCGGCGCAGTCCGGGCCACCTCGTCCCACAGGGGTGGGAACACCCATTTCGGCGCCTTTTTACTCTTGGTCCCCCTGGTGGCCGGCGGGGACATCCCGGCCGCCCGCGACCTGATCCGGTCCACCACCGTCGAGGACGCGGTGGCCTTCTACCAGGCCTTTGCCCTGACCCGGGTCCGGATGCTGGACCATGATCCCCTGGATGTGAACAACCCGGAGGCCATCCGGATTCTCCGGGAGCGGGGCCTGACCCTCAGGGACGTGATGGCCCATTCGGCCCCGAACGATCTGGTGGCCAGGGAATGGGTGGAGGGATTCCCCCTGACCCGCCGGGCCGCGGACCTGCTCCATGCCCACGGGTGCGGGCGGGAATCGATCGTGGCCGTGTTTCTGGAACTCCTGTCCACCGTCCCGGACACCTTCATCGCAAAGAAGCACGGGATGGTAATCGCCGAAGAGACGATGGCGAAAGCGGCTGAGGTTCGGGCCGGCACCCGGGACCTGGAGGAGTTCGACCGGGAGTGCATCGGACGGGGGATCAACCCGGGATCCCTCGCTGACGTGATCGTTGCTGGGATCTTCGTGGCACTGGGGGAGGGATGGCAGTGGGAGTGCTAGGCGAGGGTATCAACGAGGTGATCGCCACCACGTGGTACAATGCCGCCCCGATGGGGATCCACTTCCGGGACGGGGAGTACCGGATGCACCTCTACCGGGGGAGCCACACCGCCATGAACATCGAGCGGTGGGGATGGGTGGTGGCGAACATCATCCACGACCCGGTCCTGTACGTGAAGACCGCGTTCGAGGACCTGCCGAAGGAGTCCTTCGTGGAGGAGGTGGTGGACGACCGGCTCATGCACCGGCTCCCGGATGTGGAGGCATGGGTCGCCTTCCAGGCGGACGCGGAGCGGACCGGGTCCCATGCGTTCACGGCTTACCTGGTTCCCCTGAAGGAAGTGGTGGTCCAGCCTCAGGTCCACCCCGTGAACCGGGGGTTCGGAAGCGTGATCGATGCCACGGTCCACGCCACCCGGTACGTGCGGAAGCGAGACCCGAAACTGAAGGAACTGATCGATCACCATGCGGCCCTCATCCGGCGATGCGGCGGCTCACGAGAGCTGGAGGCGCTTGCGCTGCTGGAAGGATACCTGAAGGGGCAGTAAAATATCCTGACTTTTTATTGATAGGGTTCTTTTCCGAAAAAAGGGTGGGGTTAGACGTAGGTGTCCAGGATGACCTGGTTTCCACCATCGAAATACTGAGCTGTCATCACGACGTGATCCTGGCCCATCGTTGCGCCGCTGGATGTCATAGAAGCACCAACTGCGGGCTTATCTGCATTGTTTTGAGTACCCGTCAGATGGGAGCCAGTCGTTCCAGTGTCATAATAGTATACTG
>JAJRDF010000063.1 GCA_028678555.1 Methanomicrobiales archaeon | reverse complement strand
TGACGAAGGTGATGTCGGAATGGAGGATGGCATGGCGGTGGTCGGTCGTGGCCTCCAGATTCTTCCGGTGCCTGGTGATGTAGTCCGCGAGATCGGTCTCCACCACCGGAGGCTTCCCCTGGTTCAGGAGGTCCACTGCGCGGGGGACCACGTCCACCCCGATGACATGGAGCCCACGGCTCGCCATGGCGGCAGCCATGCTCGCGCCCAGCTTCCCGAGGCCGATGATCGAAACAGCATCCTCTCCCATCCCTCAACCCTCCATTCTATTCGTGCGGGCTCTGGTAGAAATGGTTTCTTTTTTCATCTGCCGTATTCCCCCATACTGTCCAGCTATGGGAGGGGTGATCCCGGCGGCCCTACCCTCATCCCATAGTATCTTTCATGGAACTGGCGATCCCGAGGGCGATCGCTGCGGCGGTATCAAGGGTGGCCACATCTCCGCTTCTGAGGTATTCTTCCAGGGCCGGGACAGGGAGGAGATCCACCCGGATCTCCTCGAGATCATCAGGTGAAAGTTTCCCGGTTCTGACCGCCCCGCGCGCCAGGAAGACATGCGCCTTCCCGCACCCCCGGTTCCCGTCCACCGAGAAGGATCCCAGGTGCTGCCATAAAGGGGCCCGGTACCCGGTCTCCTCCTCCAGCTCCCGCTGCGCCGCCGCGAGGGGCGATTCGTTGTCCATCACGTAGCCGGCAGGGAGGCCCAGGTTGATCCTCCCCGGCCCGTGCTTGTAGTGCCAGATGCAGACCACTGTCTGCTGCGGGGTCACCGCAAAGATGACTGAAAAGTCCCGCTCATCAATGGTGTAATAGTCATCGATGATCCGGTCATCCTCCAGCCTGACCGTTTCCCGGAACACCTTCAACCACGGGGAGGCATCCAGGACGCACGTCCGCTCCCGCACTTCCCAGCGCTTCATGGATCCCGCAGCCCAGGCCACTCCCCTCACGCACAGGGGGGCTGGTAGATCCGGCTCGTGCGAAGCTCCCCGAGGGCCTTCTTCCTGTCCGGAGCGCGGGCGATATGCTCCCGGACCCGGTCCTCGATCCAGCGGTAGGTGATCCCGAGGCCCTTTTCCAGGCTGACCCCCGGCTCCCAGCCCAGGACCTTCCGCAGCAGCGTGTTGTCCGAGTTCCGGCCCCTCACCCCCATGGGGCCTTCGATGTGCCGGATCTCGATGGAGGTTCCCGCCACTTCCGCGATGATCCGGGCCAGCTCGTTGATGTTCACCATCCGGTCCGTGCCCAGGTTCAGGGGGTCGTGGAAGTCGGACGCCATGAGCCGGGAGAGGCCGTGGACGCAGTCTTCGATGAAACAGAACGATCGGGTCTGCGCCCCGTCTCCCCAGATATCAATGGTGGGGTCCCCACCCAGTTTCGCCACCGCCACCTTCCGGGAGAGGGCTGCCGGGGCCTTCTCCCGCCCGTCCACCCAGGATCCCTCGGGGCCATAGATGTTGTGGAACCGGACGATGTGGGTGTTCATCCCGTAATCCTCGTGATAGTGGAGGCAGAGCCGTTCGGCGATGAGCTTCTCCCAGCCGTACGCGTCCTGGGGCTGGGCCGGGTAGGCATCCTCTTCCTTCAGGGGTGCCACGTCCACGTCCATCTGACGGTACTCGGGGTAGACGCACGCAGAGGAGGTATAGAGGTACCGCTCCACCCCGTTCACCCGCGCCGCCTCCAGAGTATGAAGGTTGATGAGGGAATTATTGTGGAGGATCTCGGCATGGTGGCAGGAGATGAAGCCCATGCCGCCCATGTCTGCGGCCAGGGCATAGACCTCGTGGATGCCCCGGGTAGCCTGGAGGCAGCTGTCCCACCGGCGCAGGTCCAGGACCTCGAACTGGTCCGCGTCGCTCCGGGAGAATTCGGGATACTTCAGATCCACTCCCCGGACCCAGTACCCCTGTGTCTTCAGCGATGAGACCAGGTGGTGGCCGATGAATCCCCCTGCACCCGTGACAAGTACCCGTCGCTGGTTCATGGGAATGACTGGGAGATGGACACTCTTATGCGTATTGATTTATCTTCCCCGGTCCCTGTCCCAGTCCCGTGCCGCGAGGGGCATCCTCCACCCCGTGCCGAAGGCCCGGTCGGTGACCTTGATCCCCGGCGGGGCCTGCCTCCGCTTGAACTCCGCACCCTTCACCATGCGGGCCACCCGGTAGACCAGGTCGGGATCTGAACCCTCCGCCACGATCTCGGCCGGCGATGCATGCTGTTCGATGTGGGCATGGAGGATCTCATCCAGGATATCGTAGGGGGGGAGGGAATCCTGGTCCTTCTGGTCCGGCCTGAGCTCTGCGGAGGGTGCCTTCAGGAACACCGTTTCCGGGATGACGGGGTGCGGACCCCGTGCGTTGAGCCACCGGGCAACACGATAGACCATGGTCTTCGGCACATCCGCGATGACGGCGAGGGCGCCGTTCATGTCCCCGTAGAGGGTGCAGTAGCCGACGGCAACTTCTGACTTGTTCCCGGTGGAGAGAAGAAGCGCCCCGGACTTGTTGGAGAGGGCCATGAGAAGGGTCCCCCGGATCCGGGCCTGCAGGTTCTCCTCCGTGATGTCCCTGGGGAGCCCGGTGAACTCCCTGGCCAGTGCTGCGTCGAAGGAGTCCATGATCCCTGATATGGGGAGGGTCGTGGTGCGGATACCCAGGTTCTTCCCGAGGGCCTGTGCATCGGTGATACTCCCCTCGCTGGAGAAGGGCGAGGGCATGAGCACCCCCAGCACATGCTCACTCCCCAGCGCCTCGGCAGCCACGGCAGCAACCAGTGAGGAATCGATCCCGCCCGAGAGCCCGACGAGTGCCCTCCGGAACCCGCTCTTGTGGACATAATCCCGGGTCCCCAGGACCAGGGCATTCCATATCTCGGATTCCGGTGAGAAGTCATCGTGGCGGATCTCACCCGGGCGATCCTGGAACAGGTCAAGGGCAAGGCGGTCCTCCCGGAAGGCGGCTGCCCGTGCGATCAGCTCACCCCGGGCATTGAAGGCGCAGCTCCGGCCGTCGAAGACCAGGTCATCGTTCCCCCCCGTCTGGTTCACGTAGACCAGCGGTATCCGGTACTTCTGCGCGATCCCTGAGAGCATCCTCTCCCTGAGCTGCTGTTTCCCTGCAGTGAAGGGCGAGGCAGAGATGTTCACCAGGCACCGGGCCCCCGCCCCGACCAGTTCCGGGATGGGATCCGAGTGGTAGCGCTTCCGGTGCCAGAAGTCGGCATCGTTCCAGATATCCTCGCAGATGGAGATGCCGATCCTGACCCCCTTCAGGTCCAGGATCTGGGGCCCTTTCGCCGGTTCGAAGTAGCGGTCCTCGTCGAAGACATCGTAGGTAGGGAGAAGGGTTTTCCCGAAGGTCTGGAGGATCCTCCCCTGGTGGAGGAGAAATGCCACATTGGCGAGGGGCCGGCCTGCCGGTGCCGGGTTGGACTGGACGCCCCCCAGGAGGACCGGCGGGTAGCCCTCCAGTTCCGCGGCCAGGGTCCGGGCAGCCTCGACGGACCTGCCGATGAAGTCCCTGAAGAGGAGGAGGTCCCGGGGCGGATAGCCAGTGAGGGCAAGTTCCGGTGTGACAATGAGATCGGCGGCACCGCGGCCTGCCGATACCACTTCATCCCGGATCTTCCCTGCATTGCCCGCGAGGTCGCCGATGACAGGGTTCAGCTGGAGGAGGAGAAGCCTCATCCCGGTGATATTGTCCTGGGGGATGGAAAAGTATTTCTTTGGGATGTGCGGAGGTGGTGCGATCCCGGGTGGACAGCCCGGGAGGGAACCTTCCCGCGTGATAATGAGATTGGAAGCATCGAGGCCTTCCGTGGTCACGGTTTCGGGGCTCTTCCGGACAGGACCTGGTGGTCCGCCGGGGCCTCTGGATGGGGATTCTCATCTCCGGGAGGCCGGGCAGAACCGGGGGATGAATTCTCTGTCTGGGCCCGGAGCCGTTAACCGGAGATCACCCTCTCGTAGAACCGCTCTACCTGCGGGACGATCAGGTCCCAGTCATACCGGGCCGCCAGGGTGGTGCATCCCTCCCTGAACCGACCGGGATCCTCCAGGCATTCCCGGATCTTCTCCGCGAGATCCTCCGGATCCGGCCGGGCGATTCTCCCGGTCCCGGGGGTGATGCGCTCCCTCACCGCGTTCCGGGGATGGTCGACCGTCACCACCGGGACCCCGCACGCCATTGCCTCCAGGGCAGCCATCCCGAACCCTTCCCTGATGGATGGCGACACATACACCCCGGAACTTTTCATAAGCCCGGTGACTGCGACAGGATCGGCGAGAAATCCTGCGAAGCTGACATGGTCCCCGATCCCGAGCCGCGATGCTTGCTGCTCCAGGCCGGGCCGTACGGGGCCTTCGCCCAGGATCAGGACCGTGAGTGAGGGGAACCCGTCGAGCAATGCTGGGATCGCGTCAATGAGGAGATCGATCCGCTTCTCGGGGATCAGCCTCCCGGCAGACAGAAGGTCCCAGTGCACGGGTGCCGGGGGTATCGCAGCGATCCCCCGAATGTCAATCCCGTTGGGGATCACCTCCACGGGCTCCCGGACGCCCAGGGCCCGGAGCTGGTCCGCGGTGGTCCGGGAGACCGCAGCCCGCGGGGCCGGTAGCCGCGCCACAGCCCGTTCCACCATCTCCCCCAGCCGCCCCTCCACGGGCCCCAGGTACTCCCTCCAGTGCGATCCCCACACCTCATGCCAGGTGATGACCATGGGGACCCGCTTGGCCGCCCCGGCGAAAGCGGCGGAAAAGCAGTGGAGGTAGGGGAACTGCTGGGCATCGATGAGATCGAATTCCCCGGAAAAGAGGTGCGGAAGAAGGGAGAGGGCGTATCGGGCCGCAGGGAGGATCGCCCGTCTTCCCCCCGTGTAGAGGGGGGCAGCCGGGCTCACGCCGTGGATCCGGACCCCATCCCGCTCGATCACCCGAGGACCGTCCCAGAACTTCATCCCCAGGAGGTGCACCTCATGCCCCCGTGCGGCCAGGCGCCTCCCCATCTCCCAGGTACGCCGTTCCACCCCCCCGATGACGTAGGGGTAGATGCAGTCGTAGAGGAAGGCGATACGCATGGTCCTCCTATTCCACCCGGGTATTCTCGTTGAGGAGCATCATGGAGACAAAGATGGCGAAGAAGAGGACCTCCAGGCCGATGACGATCAGGACCATGGAGATGATGGCGTTGGAGAACTGGGTGAGCGCACCGAAGCCCTGCATCACCCACCGGGTGATGATCCTGAGG
This sequence comes from Methanomicrobiales archaeon, assembly GCA_028678555.1. Taxonomy (GTDB): domain Archaea; phylum Halobacteriota; class Methanomicrobia; order Methanomicrobiales; family JACTUA01; genus JAJRCY01. The sequence goes on along the minus strand of JAJRDF010000063.1, from coordinate 2,940 downwards.
CCCAGGACAAAGCCCGTGAGGATGAGGAGGCCCCCCGCCACCAGGAACTCCTCGAGGCTGTGGTAGTTCATGATCCGGGCAACCACCCCGCGTTTCTCCATGAAGCCGTGGACAATGGAGTAGACCGAGATCTCGACCCCGGCCAGGATGGCCTGGATCCCTCCAAGAAGCAGGAGTGTCCCCAGGATGAAGGAGTTGAACCGGGAGGTCTCCAGGTTCCCGGAGAGGTAGAAGAGGGTCATGAGCGTCAGGCCGAAGACGGCAAAAAGAAGCCCGGGCAGGGCCAGGAACGGGAGGGGGCGCATCAAAAGGACGAACCTGAGGTGCCGCCACCCGTCGGCAAAACTGTGGATCTTGGACGGGCTCTGCCGCGGGTAATACCGGATGGGTATCTCCGCGATGGAGAGGCCCTTCTCCGAAGCCCGGATGAGCATCTCTGAGGCGAACTCCATGCCCCCGGTCTTCAGGTCAAGACGCCGGAGGGCATCGCGGGTGATGGCACGGAACCCGCTGTGGGTATCGGTGAAATGCGTGTGGTAGATGGCATTGATGAGCCAGGTGAGGAGGGGATTACCCACGTACCGGTGGAGGGGGGCCATGGAACCGGGAAGTATCTCACCCGTGAACCGGGAACCGATGACGAGATCCGCACCCGCACGGACGGGAACCAGAAACCGGGGGATATCGGCGAAATCATAGGTATCATCGGCGTCCCCGATGACGATGATCCTCCCGCGGACCTGCCGGAAGGCGGCCAGGTAGGCATTTCCGTATCCTGCCTGTTCGGGACGGATGACCCGGGCGCCGGCTCTCGCCGCGAGATCGGGCGTGGCATCACTGGAGGAGTCAGCCACGATCACTTCGCCCTCCAGGCCCTGTTCATGGAAGACCCGCAGGATCTTCCCGATACAGGTCGTAATGGTCTTCTCTTCGTTGAGGGCGGGCAGTATCACCGATACGTCCAGGGATTCGTCCGCACGGGGGGTATCTGCCGCCATCGTACCTTTTAGGGTTGATCCCCGAGAAAGGATAAAACCATCCGAACCAGAATCCTCCGGCTTCTCATCTGTGATCCAACGGCTGGTTTCAGGCGGGTTGGATCCTTACCCCACGGTGTTCCCTGAGTGGATATCCTCTTCGGATACGTCGTACGTTTTCGTGGTACCGATGATCCGATAGGGTCCGGTTGCCTTCACCTCGTAGGGATTTCCCTGCGTTGAGTAGGGGACAATGAACTCCCCGTTGATACTCTCCTGCCGGTAGGTAAAAGCACGGCCGGTATTGGAGACCAGGGGGAGCTCGATGGTGCCGGATCCCCTGATGCGGGCGCCCGGAACGTATTCAAAGACCTTCACCTGCCGGGCATCGTCCAGGGGAACCGTAACTGACTTCTCTTCCCACGTCATCACCGTGGGAGATTCGTGGACAAGCCGGAAGTGAGCGAGGGCCGGCACCTCCATCACCGGCCGTGTCGGGAGGGGCGAGACCACCGCGGCGCTGTACCGTTTCGTCATGTCGGCATTCACGAGCGCGGCATCCCGGACCGCCTCGGTTGCATTGCGCTCCTCCATCCTCGTGACCACCGGCCCGATGGTGTTCCTCGGCGCCGTTTCACCCTCGGCCGGAACCTGCCTCACGACATACTCCACATAGGTGGCCGTGGTGGGGAGAGTCATCGATCCGTCGAAGAAATGGAGCCTGACCAGCATCGACTGGTAATAGCCGTCGTCGTAAAAGGATTCCAGGTTCAGGAGGTCCGGATCAGTGGGATCGGGCACAAAGAACCAGGTGAGATACCGCGTGGTGTTGACCGTGGGATCCACCCACGGGATCAGGGCGGTAAACCGATCGGCGGCGGTACTCCCGTCGGTGATGACATACCGTGATCCCAGGCCGGTGAGGATGGCCTCTCCTCTCGCCTCTGATGGCGTGAGGAAGAATGCCGCCCCGCCGGTATCTCCCATCAGGTTGTCCTGGAAAGGGTTCACGTTCGGTATCCGGCGGGAGAAGAAGGTGATCCAGTGCCCTGCCTCCCACACTGCCATGACGCCGTACGAACCCTCCGGATACGTGAAACCCCGGTCATACTGCCCGAAGTAATCAACCCCGGGGGGAGGGGTATGGCTCTCCATCCAGGAGAGGGACTCCACCCAGTCCCCGTCCAGCTGGCGGGAGGGAATCTGCATCCCGTACTGGACCGCCTGCACGAGTGAGATGAACGATCCCGTGGCGAGGAGGATGAGGACAAGGGCCGCGAGGAGTGCAGGCAGCCGCGCTGAGGTGTTGACTTTTCCTTCCTTTCCGGACCGTTTCGAAACCTGGGTCTTCCCCTTCTTCCCTCCCTGTTTCTTCGGGGTGACCGGCGGAGTATGGATCTTTCCATCCGTGGCAGCGGGAGCCGTGCCAGGGAGGTGCCCACCCAACCAAGCCCGCAGTGCCGTGTATCCGATGCTGAGGCTCTCGGTGACGCAGAGGGCAGAGAGGAGGATCAGGGGCACGGCCAGGAGGTATTCAAACCTGCTGTACAGGACTGTCATGAAGAGGATGAACGCAGCCCAGACGGCAACGAGGAGATGGTCGGGCCGCCATTCCCTCTTCAGCCGGAGGGCAAGGAATACGAATCCCCCCGCCATCAGGATGAGAAAGATGCTGGTATTGCGCCAGGCGCTGAGGAGCGACCAGGGTTTCATCTCCCGGATACCCAGGGAATACGGATTCGTCCCCCACAGCCCACCGATCCCCTGGTAGACTATCGCATGGAGCGGCGGGATGAGCATCACGGCCAGCAACGCTCCGATGCTGACGATCCCAAGGAGAATCAGGTACAGCTTCGTCCTTCCCTTTGCACCATACGAGAGCGCAGTGAGGAGGACTGTGCCTGCGATGATGGCAAGGTACGCATAGACATGCCCGAGAGAGTACTGGACCAGGGACAACCCC
>JAJRDF010000172.1 GCA_028678555.1 Methanomicrobiales archaeon | reverse complement strand
CGCCCACGCAGCAGGGGGGGGAAGGCAGTCCCCCCCAGGAGCGTCCCGGAAGTAATTCTACATGACAACAGGCAACCTGCTCTCTGTGTTTGGGAACACCGGCGGGAGGGAGATCCCCTCCCGGCCCCTCCCCCATAAGGATAGTCGATCCACGCCGGCTTTCCGGCCGGGTGATGCCTGACCACAATCCCAAAAAATAAGGAGGAGATGCCCCACCGTCACCCCAGCACGGACAGGGCCCGGTGGGGGCAGGCCGGGACACAGCGGCCGCAGAGGACACACCGGTCCTCCTTCATGGAGAGGCGCCACTCGGTATCGAACGTGAAGACCTCCCGGGGGCAGACCGAGATGCATGCGCCGCAGTCCACGCACTCGCTCACGTCCAGGGACACGGCGTGCTCCAGGATCCGGACATCGGCCCCCAGTTCCCCCATCTTGTCAGAGACGAGCCGGCAGGATTCGCGGGGCACGTCAATGAGCATCTGGCCTCCCGCCGGATCGATCTGGGCCCGGTCCACCATGATGAGGACCCCGGTCTCCTTCACTGCTTTCGCAATCAGTGGTTCGGATCCCTTCTTCCGTGAAAAGTTGACGAGCAGTTTCATCGCCGCCACCTCCCGCCAAAGAGCTTGCCCAGGTCAATGGCCGTGAGCATCCCCTGCACCCGGTGCGCGGCATCCACGACGGGAAGGGCACTGATGTTGTACCGTTCCAGCTTCTGGGCCGCGATGTCCACCGCTTCGTCCGGCGTGGTCGTGATCACCTTCCGGGTCATGATATCCCCCACCACCTTCGCCTTCCCGGGATGGACGATGGCCTTGGAGACGTCATAGGTGGTGACCACCCCCACCACCCGGGCCTCCTTGTCGACAACCACCAGGTGGTTGGTCTCGCCCTTCAGGAGCTTCGCCGCCGCCGCCTTGATCACCTCGTCCTCGGCGATGGAGACCACGTTCCGGTCCATGATGTCCTGCACCCGGGGGGACCGGCCGGTTTCGCGCATCGGCCGGGCCGCCTTCAGGGGATCGATGGGCCGGGTGGGGAGGGCGAGGGTCATCTTCCCGGCCTCCACCCAACCCTTCAGCTCCACCGCCACCTCCTTTGCCCGCCGGTAGCTGGAGAGGGAGGAGGTCTTCACCTGTTCACCGTTCAGCTCCACCTGGCCGCTCCTCAGCTCCGCGTAGTTCACGGTACGCAGCGCCGGCCGGTCCCGGGAGGGTACACCATAATCGATGACCGAGACCTGAATGTCCTCATCCCGCACCGCCGTGGCACGGACGATGTCCAGGTCCAGCACCGGGATGGGGACCCCCACGCCGATATAGAGGGTGACGCCGTACCCGTGCATCGTCGCCGCCCGCAGGAACCGGGGCGACATCTGCTTCAGGTCGCCGGTCACCATCAGGGTGCCGAAGCCCTTCGCCGGTGAGTGCTGCGTCCCCTCGCCCACGATCATCCCCTGGGTTCCGCCCAGGAAGATGGGAACACCCCCGCCCGTGACCCGGAACTTCGGATCATTGGAGAGGGGGGAGAGGGTCCCGGCACCGGAGTAGCTCACGTTCCCGCACCCGGGGAGGAGGGTGCCCATGTAGGTGTAGAGAATCCGGTCTGTGGAGTTGGTGGCGGCATTGTACCGCTGGTACGCGTTCCGGGGATTCACCATGATGGCCTGGTTCAGGTCCTCCAGGATCAGCTCGGTGGTGACATTCCGGCGGGGATAGCAGTCGGTGCCCCGGGAGACGGCGTGGAGCTCCACCCGGCGGCCGGAGACGAAGTCCTCCAGGACATGGGCCCCGCCGTACTGCATCCCGCGGCTCTCGGACTGCTGGGTGGCCCCCAGGTACGCGTCCACCGCCGCGATCCCGCCGTAGGCCTCCACGTCGTTGAGCCAGACCCGCTCCATCCGGATCGGCGGATCCGCATGGCCGAAATTGAAGAACGCCCCCGAGGAGCACATGGCCCCGAAGGTCCCCGTGGTCACCACGTCCACCTCTTTCAGTGTGCCTTCCTCCCCCAGTTCCGCGACGAGGGCAGGCATCTCGTCCGCGGTCACCACGCGGGCGTTCCCCTCCCGGATCCGGGAATTGATCTGCTCGATGGACTTCTCCATGCCCCTAATGTCGGCGGAATGAATATTTATAGCTGTTGTATATTACTGTTAGTAATAACAAGGTTTTCACGTCCGGGGCAGCAATGGTACTCCATGCACCGGGAAGCCTTCATCCGGGCCATGGAGGAGCTGGCCCCCCCGGATCTCGCGGACCAGGACGACAGGAGCCGGATTGGCCTCATCGTGGAGGGCCGGCGGGAGATCCGCCGGGTGGCCTGTGCCCTGGACGCCACCCCCCACGTCGTGCAGGAGGCCTGCCGGATCCCGGCCGACATGCTGGTCGTGCACCACAACCCCCTCTACGATCCCCTCACCCGGGTAGATGGGGCTCCCGCCGCCCTGCTGCGGGACCTCCTCTCCTTCGGGATGAACCTGTACGTGATGCACACCAACTTTGACCGGGCCGAGGGCGGGATTAACGACGTGCTGGCAGGGCTGCTGGGGCTCACCGGCACGATGAAGATGTCCATGGGGGTGGTGGGGGACTGTACCCTGACCCCGAAGAAGATCGCCGGGATCCTGGGATGCGGGCTCCGGGTCCAGGGCAGGATCTCCCGGATCCAGCGCCTGGCGGTGGTAGGCGGGGCAGGCTTTGATCCGCTGCTCCTGGACGAGGCGAAGGCGCTCTCTGCTGACGCGTTCCTCTCCGCAGAGCTCCACCACCACGTGGGCCGGGGGTCACCCCTCCCCTGCCTGGAGGCATCCCATTACGCCCTGGAGGCACCGGGCATGCACCGCCTGGCAGAGGACCAGGGATGGACGTTCCTGGATGACCCGCCGGAAGTCACCCTGATCCCATGAGCACGTGCTGGGACCTGGTGGAGAAGGAGCGGATCCTGTCAGACCCGGTCCGGGAGTGCATCCTCGCCGAGTTTGGCTCCCGGGGGAAGAAGGCCCTCGACGCAGTGGACCAGGGAAAGGTGAAGCGCTACCTGGATTTTGTCGTGGTGGTAGGG